>JAYZBK010000047.1:0-3762 GCA_036339295.1 Planctomycetota bacterium | reverse complement strand
CGGATCGAAGCCGGGGTTCGGCAGGTGCTCCTCGACCATCCGGGCGATGAACCGGAGGGCGTCCATGTCGCTCTCGATCATGTCCCGGATGCCGGGCCGCAGGATCTTGAGGACCACCTCCTCGCCGTCGGCCATGACCGCTCGATGGGCCTGCGCCATGGAGGCCGCCGCGAGCGGCTTCTCGTCGATCTCGGAGAAGAGCGATTCGAGGCGATCGCCGAAGGTCGCCTCGAGCCGGGCCTTGATCTGCGGGAAGGGGACCACCGGACAGTCGGACTGGAGCTTCCCGAACTCCTCGGCCCATTCATCGGAGACGAGGTCCCGGCGGGTGGAGAGCACCTGTCCGAGCTTGATGAAGGTCGGGCCGAGCTCCTCCATCGCGCGACGGAGTCGAACCGCCGTCGGGAGACGCATCAGTTCCGCCTCGTCCCGCCCGACCCGGACCTTGTCCAGGAGCGACGCCACGGTGTCGCCGAGTCCGATCTCGCTCAGGAATCCGGCGAAGCCGTGACTCGCCAGGACCTGGACGATCTGGTTCCATCGCTTGAGGTTGCGGAGGTGGTGTCCGAGCACCCACACATCGTATCGGGGCCGTCGCCAGGGTGATGCCGAACGCTTCCCCATGAAAAAGGACGCACCGGTGGGAGCCGGTGCGCCCTTCATGGGAAGTCCGATGCGGCGGGGCCTGGATCGGCCCTCAAGCGTGGGGAACGACGCGCATCGGTGGCAAGGGACCGTGTCGTGGAGCGGGCTCCACGGTGCCCCGATCATTCGAAGTGATCTTCTCCCTGGTCGTCCTGCGGATCCTCGAGCCCTCGCTGGGCGTCCCGGCTGGACTGCTCCAGCATGCGACGCAGGTAGGCGTTCTCGCGACGGGTCGCCTCGAGGTCGAAGACGAGGTACTTGACGCTCAGTCGGAGGTAGTCGAGGGACTCCTGGAGCTCCGAGACGGAGGCCTTGATCCGCTCTCGCCGCCCCGACCGGTCGTCGGAGTCCTCGGCGGCAGGATCCGCCTCGCCCGGCATGTCCTTGATCCGGTTCAGGAGTTCCTGCATCTTCCGCTGGAAGGTGAGCTCGTCCATCTCTTCTGATTCCCTTGGAGACTCGATGCCGCCCGAGTTTCGAGCGACTCTCTCAAGGAATGCCACGGTTCCGCGGCGATCCCAGTCGCCGACGCGGATTCGCCGGCGAGGATGGCGGGGGAGGCCGCGCAGTCGTCACAGGTGTCACGAGTTCCCACGCAACGTCGATGGGCGCGGGAGTATCCGGACCATCGCCGTCGTCCCCGACGCGGATCGCCGCCGGATCCTTGGGATCGGCGCGGGGGATCGGGGCGGGGAATCGGGGGCGGGGCCCGCGGTCAGCGAGCGGGCGCGGCCTTCTTCAGGCCGCGGCGGGCGGAGGCGGGGGCGCCCCGGAGGATCTCCTCGACCGGCTCCCCGGCCCGACGGCACTCGTCGATGGTCCGAGCGAGGGCGCGATCACGCTCCCAGCACCACCGGTCGAAGAACTGCTCGAGCTCGTGTCGATTGAACCGGCTCAGGGGATCGTCGAGGCCGCTCTGGGCGATCGCCCATTCGATCAGGGACCCACCCGTCCGATTGAATCGGTAGAGCTCGAAGATCATCTGGACCCGGCCGCGGGGCGGCACGAACGGATCGGTCGTCCGCTCCGGAAGCGAGGTCATCGCGTCCTCGGGCTTCTGCTTGGCGATCTGGCCGAGCCACCCGGTCTCATGGGTCGACTGCCGGTCGAGGAGCGTGTCCCCGTCGGCCCGGGGAAGTCCTTCTTCCTCGACGACCTCGAGTCCCGCGACGCTCGCGAGGACGGTCTTGGTGCCTTCGTTCGGGAAGCGGATCCAGACCCGGCGATCGGGCTGGCCGTCGCGGGTGATCAGTTCGACCTTGGTCACTTCGCCGACGCCCCATTCGGGCTTGCCGGGATGACGGACGTACTCGCCTGGCTTGTGCTTCACGAACAGTCTCTCCGTTCCCGACCGCCCGTCGATCGTCGGCACGACGTCGGTCGGGAGGGAATCCAGGTGGGCTCGGCGGCCGGATCACGAATCGCGGCGGCCTCGGCCATGCGGCCCTCCGCCGGGAGTCCGGTCGGTCGAGGGCCAGATGCGGATTGAATCGAACACGTCGCGAGCAGGAAGGGGGTTCGACAGGGAACCCGGGCTCGATCGACCTCCAGAGTGTACCGTCGCGGAGCGATGTCGATCAAATCCACCGATGATCCAGGCAAGGCCGCCGGCCGGCTCGCCCGCGTGGCGTTCCTCGGGGACCTCAACGGCGCCCCGGGCCGGCGGATCCTCCAGGCACGCCTCGAGACCCTCCGGTCGGAGCACCGGCCGGATCTCATCGTCGCCAACGCGGAGAATCTCCGAAACGGGTCGGGACTCTCGCCCGACCTCTACAAGGCGATTCGCGACCAGGGGATCGATGCGGTGACCCTCGGGGACCACGTCTACCGCGATCGGAAGATCGTCCCGTTCCTCGAGGATCCTTCGGAGCCGATCAGCCGTCCGGCGAATCTCTCCCGATCCGCCCCCGGCAAGCGATGGTGCCGCGTGGCCATCCCGGCCGAGGCGGGCGGGGGGGAGCTCCTCGTCTTCAGCGTGCTGGGACGCGTGATGATGTCGCTTCCGGCGAACGATCCGTTCGAGACCGCCGACGACGTGCTCGCGGCCAACCCGGGGGCCGCCGGCGTCCTGGTGGATCTCCACATGGAGGCGACCGCGGAGAAGATGGCGGTGGCGGTGCACCTCGACGGCCGGGTGTCGGCCGCGGTGGGAACGCACACCCACATCCCGACCGCCGACGCTCGTCTCCTCAAGGGCGGCACCGCGTTCCAGACCGACGTGGGCATGTGCGGCCCCTACGACTCCGTGATCGGCCGAGCGCCCGAGGCCGTCCTGCGACACATGCGGACGAGCGTGCACACCCCCTACGACATGGGGGAGGGAGACGAGCGACTCTGCGGGACGCTGGTCGAGTTCCGCGCCGGATCGGGGCGGGCATCCAGGATCACGCCGTTCCAGTACGCCTAGGCCGACCGCATCCGATTCACTCGGCCCCGAATCCTCCGCCGCCCGGCGTCTCGATCACGAGTCGATCCCCGGCCCCGAGTTCGAAGGCCGCGATCCCCGGGAGCTCGCGCTCCTCGCCCGAGGCGATCACCCGAGCAAGGGCGACCTTCGCGGGACCGCCGCCATCGAGCCCGTACGGACGTTCGACCCGATGCTGCCCGAGGATCGATCCCCGAAGATCGGCGAGGGCGACCAGTTCACGGACCACGCCGTCCCCGCCACGCCATCGTCCCCGGCCGCCCGAACCACGCCGGACCGCGAAGCGATCCAGCCGGAGCGGATACCGCGTCTCGAGCACCTCGGGATCGGTGATCCGCGTGTTCGTCATGTGCGTGTGGACGGCATCGCAGCCGTCGCGCCCGGGCCCCGCACCGGCGCCGCCGCAGATCGTCTCGTAGTAGCCGAAGGTGTCGTCGCCGAGCAGCAGGTTGTTCATCGTTCCCTGGCTGCACGCCCCGGCCCCGAACACCCTCAGGAGCGCATCGACGACCCGCTGGCTCGTCTCGGTGTTCCCGATCGCCACGGCCGGGTCGGTCGTCGCGTCGCCGGTGAAGGGGGGGTCGAGGAGTCCCGGGCACCGCACGAGATCGACTCGATCGAGGACACCCTCGTTGAGCGGGATGTCCTCGCCCGCCACCACCCGGAGCGCGTAGATCACCGCGGCCCGGACC
>JAYZBK010000046.1:0-5336 GCA_036339295.1 Planctomycetota bacterium | reverse complement strand
CGCCGGGGGTCCCGGCGGAGTGCGCGGCCACGCGTCCCGATCCGACGGGGTCCGCGATCACCGGCGCGATCTCGACGTCCAACGACCGATGGAGCCCGGGCAGGCGGTCGAACGCGACGTTCCCGATCCAGCGGACCCGATCGGCGAAGCCGGCCTCCTGCAGCTCGCGATGCAGGCCGGGTCGCATCCTTCCGTCGCCGACCACGACGAATCGGCTTCCGGGAACACGCTCGAGGATCCTTCGAATCACCGTCGCCGCCGAGGCGTCGATCTTGTCTCCGTCGAGCCGGTACACCATGCCGACGACCGGCGTGTCGGAAGGATCGCGCCGGGGCGCGAGGAACCGGTCGATCGGGGTGCCGGGGTTGATGACCGCGTCTGGAATCCCGGCGAGGCCGGACCGGACGCGGCTCCATTCCGAGCAGAACACCAGGCGACGAACCCCCGGGTGGTCGAGCGGTTCGCCGATCACGCAATGCGACTGGACGATCGGGACGCCTCGTTCGAACGCGGCATCGCACGTCATCTCGTACCACGCGGCGGTCGTGGCGGAGGCGTGGTAGTGGCAGAGGTGCAGCACGCTCGGCCGGAATCGATCGAAGGCTCGATTGACGTCCTCGCGTTGCGCCGGAACCTCTTCGGACGGGACGCCCGGGCGGAATCGACGTTGAATGCTCCGGGCCATCACGCGGTGCGCGGGATCCGGGGGAGCCGACCGGGCGAGGTCGATGACGAGCTGCTGGGCCCCGCCGATCTGCAGGTCGGCGATCGCGTGCAGGACCCGGGTCCCGGTCGTTTCGTCGTCCGGGGCCGCGTGCAGGAAGGGCCTTCGCCCGGTCAGCAGCCGGTTGAGGCTTCGCAAGGCCCGGATCGCCCTCGGCCTCCCGGCCGTGGAACCTTCCACCTCGGTTCGCGCGGCCTCGCACCAGATGTCCTGGAGACCTCGTCTCACGTGCTCCGCCGGCCGGCGGCCCGCGACGAGCGCTCGTTCGAGGTCGTCCTCGATCGCCGGCAGGCCGGGGTGGTCGGGGCTCGACGCCGACACGCCGTGGAATCGTCCGCGATACCAGTCGATCACCGCCGGCTCGAGGGTGTCGGGAATCGGATGGGCCTCGGGAACGCTCTTCGGCTGTTCCTCGGATCGAGCGTTCATCCCTCGAGCAGCCGCATCGCCTCCTGCACGTCCTTGTCCCCGCGACCGGAGCAGTTGAGGACGAGATGGGCGTCCCGGGGCATCCCGGCGGCGAGCTTCACGGCGGCGGAGATGGCATGGGCGGTCTCGAGGGCGGGGATCACGCCCTCGAGGCGGGAGAGCAGCTGGAAGGCGTCGAGCGCCTCCGTGTCGTCCGCCGTGACGTACCGCACCCGTCCGGTGTCCTTCCACTGGGCGTGCTCGGGCCCGACGCCCGGGTAGTCCAGGCCCGCCGAACACGAGTGGACGGGCGAGGTCTGTCCCTCCGGGTCCTGGAGGACGTAGCTCAACGACCCGTGGAGGACGCCGGGCGATCCGTGGCTGAGCGGTGCCGCGTGCCCGCCGGGCTCGTCTCCTCGGCCACCCGCCTCGACCCCGACGAGATCGACCTCCGCGTCGGCCACGAACGGAGCGAAGATGCCGGCGGCGTTCGAGCCGCCACCGACGCAGGCCACGACGCAGTCGGGCAGGCGTCCGAGCGTCTCGAGGCACTGGGCCCGGCATTCCACCCCGATCACCGACTGGAGCTCGCGGACGATGGTCGGGAAGGGATGCGGACCGACCACCGAGCCGAGGATGTAGTGGGTCTCGCCCACCGATCCCATCCAGTCGCGCATGGCCTCGTTGGTGGCGTCCTTCAGCGTGCGGCTGCCGGAGTCGACCTCGTGCACCGTCGCGCCCATGAGACGCATCCGGAAGACGTTCAACGCCTGTCGACGCGCGTCCTCGGCGCCCATGTAGACCTCGCACCGAAGCCCGAACCGCGCACAGGCGGTCGCGGTCGCCACGCCGTGCTGGCCGGCGCCCGTCTCGGCGATGATCCGCTTCTTGCCCATCCGTCCCGCGAGGATCACCTGGCCGATGGTGTTGTTGATCTTGTGCGCCCCGGTGTGGGCGAGGTCCTCCCGCTTCAGCCAGATCCGGGCGCCACCGGCGTGCGCGGAGAGCCTCGGCGCCTCCGTGAAGGCGGTCGGGCGTCCGACGAAGTCCCGCAGGCATGCATCGACCTCGGCCCGGTAGGCCGGGTCGTCGCGAGCGACCTTCCACGCCGCCTCGAGCTCCTCGAGCGCGGCGACGAGGGTCTCGGGCACGTAGCGGCCGCCGTAGGGGCCGAATCGACCGGGGGCGGAGGTGGTGTCGATCGAGGTCATCCGACTTCTCCGGAAGGCATGGGGGCCGTCTTCTTGCGTCGCCCGCGTCCGAGGACGAAACGGGCGGGCGTCCAGAGGGCGTAGAGCGTGCACGCTGCGGCGAGCGTCTCCTGCAGGAACCAGACGGCTGCGATCACCGGAAGGGCGATCCGCACGATGCTGCCGAAGTCGCGGCCGCCCCGCAGGTAGCGATTGACCACGTGGGGATATCGCATGTTCGAGACCATCCCGATCGCGCAGAGCAGCGCCACGAAGGGGATGAAGAGGGCGGCGAGGCGGGCGAAGGTCACCGAGTCGCCGGCGAGGTCGTTCGTGTGCAGCAGGTGCTGCTGGAGGACGATGAGGCTGGCCACCGCGCACGCCGCGCCCGGGGTCGGCAGCCCCCGGAAGTCCAGGTGGTCCTCCGTGTCGGGAGACGCGGTCTCGGAGTTGAACCGCGCGAGTCGCAGTCCGGCCCCGCAGACGTACAGCGCGGCGATCGACCAGACGGCCTTGCCGTAGAAGCTGTCCGTGTTCGGACCGACGAAGGCGGGGGCCCCGCCATCGGCCCGGTAGTAGTGGTCGACGAGACCCAGCATCAGGAAGGCGGGAGCGACGCCGAAGGTCACGATGTCCGCGAGGGAGTCGAGCTGGGCCCCGAGATCCGACGTCGACCGGGTGAGCCTGGCCACCGACCCGTCGATCGCGTCGAAGAACATGCCGAGGAAGATGAGCGTGCCGCCGACCGTGATCGAGGTCCACCCGAAGACGACCGTCTCCGCCAGGGGACGCGTGGCGTAGTGGATCGCCGCGAAGCCGCAGACGAGATTGGCAAGCGTCAGCATCGTGGGCACGACCGACGCCGAGCCCACGGTGCGCTCGTGCAGTCGTTCGCGGACGGGCTTGCGTCGCGTGGTCGATCGTTCCGGGCTGGTCGGGGACGGCGTGTCCATCAGACGAGCATAGCGGCATGGGGGACCGCGACGGTCCGACGCGGGATCAGCCCGGGTTCGGGATCGTCGGGCGGGGTCGTCCCCCGATCACGATCACGCCTCGATCGCCGCTCAGCGGCTCGTCGATCAGCCACGCGGCCGGGGTCGGGGGCAGAGGCACGATGGGGCCCGAGAACCCACCTCCGCCCGAGGTGGACTCCTCGGACGCCTCGTCGTCCTCGGGGGTGAGGTCCTCGACGGAGACGAGGATCAGCGACTCGTCGGCCTCGAGTCGGCAGCAGAGGGTGCTGGAGATGGGCGTGCCCCGGAGCTCGCCGATCTGTCGCGGCGTCGCGATCAGGTCGAGTCGGGCGCCCGCCACGTGGGGGACGATCTCGAGGTAGATGGCGTCGTCGTCCACGGTGGGGATCGACCAGCCGCGAAACCCGAGGGCGAGGATGTCGTCGTTGGATCTCCTCGGCCGGCCGTCCAGCAGCACCGCGGTCCCCGGCGCGAGCCGGCGGCTCGCCACGGAACGCCAGCCATGCGCTTCTCCATGCCAGGTGCGACCGGTGAAGGCCTCCTCTCCCAGTCCGGCCTCGAGTCTCGCGAGCGACGACGACGGAACGACGATCGCGTCGAAGCCGTGGGCGCGGAACTCCTCGGCGCCCTCGGGCGTGAAGCCCTCCGCCCGGAGGATCTCGAGGATCGGTCCGGGCTGGGGTCGCCCGGGCCGACAACGGAAGCGTTCGATCACCACGCCGGGATCGTCGCCCGCGGATCGCTCCGCCCGAAGATCGCGAGCGCGCACGACGGCCGGCCCGACGGATTCGTCCGCTCCGTCCCCGGCCCCGTTGGATGGCGGTGTCGAGCACCCGACGAGGCACCCCAGGACGGCCGCCGCCGCGACGGGGCGGATCACAGCTCGGGTTCCACCGAACCGGTGGGATCGTCGTCCCGGACGTCGACCTCGTTGAGTCGATCGATCAACTGGCGGACGGTGCCGAAGTCGCGGCGTCGCGACTTGTAGTGGAGCCTCGGGAGGTCGAGGTCGACGGTCTCGCCGGGAAGCGGGCCGCCGGTCGTGAAGACGCCGTCGGTCGAGAGTTCCCCGAACTCCCGTTCGAGATCGGCGACCATCGCGGCATCCGGCGTGCGTCGAAGGCGGATGACGAATCGATTCCCGACGTACCGGCTGGACTGGTAGTTGCGGTAGAACGACACGACGCGGGACCGGGCGTCCTCGGGGTCCGTGGCGATCTCGAGCAGGGAGAGGTCGTTCTCGCTGATCCAGCCGTTGTCGAGCAGTTCCTCCCGGACGAAGGAGAGCCACTTCGGCCAGTACGTCCCGCCCTCGCCCTCGAGGAGGATGATCGGCATCGGGTGCGACTTGCCCGTCTGGATGAGCGTCAACGCCTCGAAGAGCTCGTCCATCGTGCCGAACCCGCCCGGAAGCGCGGCGATCGCCCTCGAGTGACTCACGAACATCACCTTCCGGGTGAAGAAGTAGCGGAAGTTGATCAGCTTCGGGTCCTGCGCGATCACCTCGTTCGCGGTGGTCTCGAACGGCAGGCGGATGCGCAGGCCGAAGCTCCGCTCCTGGCCGGGGCCCTCGTGGCCCGCCTTCATGATCCCGTCGCCGGCGCCGGTGATCGACATCCAGCCGGCCTCGCCCATGAGACGCCCGAACTCGCGGGCCGCCTCGTAGTCCGCGTGATCCTCCGGGGTGCGGGCGGAACCGAAGATCGAGATCTTCGGCCGGTTCCTCCAGGGCCGGAAGACGCGGTACGAGTAGCGAAGCTCCTTGAGCGCCGACGAGATCAGCTTGAGCTCGCCCTGGTCCGCGTCGTCGCGACCGAGCCGGAGCGCCGTGGCGATCATCGTCTCGATCATCGCCAGTCGCTTCGGGTCGTCGCATTCGCCGAATGCCTGGGCCAGGGCCCTGATCGCCATGTCGCGGTCGTGGGGGTTCGACGGTCCGGTCGCTTCCTCGGGTGTCAAGGGTCGTTCTCCGATGGTGGGGCCGGATCTTCGATCGGGCGGGTCGATGGAGCAAGGGGAGGCAGTTCGCCTCGAGGGACG
>JAYZBK010000045.1:0-31958 GCA_036339295.1 Planctomycetota bacterium | reverse complement strand
CGCGGCCCAGACCGGCATGATCGGAACGCTCGCGGCCATGGCGACGATCCCGGATCCCGCGGCGGCGCTGCCGCTCCTGACCTGGCTGGTCATCGCCCACAACGTCTTCAACAGCCTTCAGGATGTCTGCGTGGATGCCCTCGCGGTCGATCTCCTTCCGCCGGAGGATCGCGGGAAGGCCAGCGGCTTCATGTACGGATCGAAGTACGTCGGCACCGCGATCGGGGGCGCGGGCCTGTCGCTCGTCGTCGACGGGATCGACCTCCGGGCCGCCTTCATCGCGATGATCGTGCTGATCGCGGCGATCGGCCTGCTCCCGCTCCTCACCCGGGAGCGGCCCGCGATCGCGACCGGGCCGGCGCACCCCCACGACTCGCCCGGCACCGACGCCGCCCCCCCCTCCTCGATCGTCGGGCTGCTGCTCGCGGTGGCGGCGGCCTTCGCCCGTCCTCCGGCGATCTTCACGGCGATCGCGGCCCTCCTCGCGACGACCGCCAGTGGACTCCTCTCGCCGATCGGCACCGTGCTGTTCGTCCAGGAGCTCGGCTGGACCGAGGTGGAGTACGCCACGATGACCGGCGGGGCCGCGGTGCTGGCGGGGCTCGGCGGGGCGGTCGGGGGCGGCCTGCTGGCGGACGCGATGGGACCCCGACGGGTGGTGGCTGGATGCAGCCTGCTGCTCGGGGGCCTTCTCATGAGCTTCGCCTGGATGCTGGAGACCCCGCTCCTCGAGGATCGGGGCCTGCTCTGGAGCTACACCCTGCTCGAGTCCGCCCTCCTGGGGGCCATCAACGCCGCCTTCTTCGCGGTCTGCTTCGGGGTCTCGAGGCCCGTCGTGGCCGCGACGCAGTTCACCGCCTACATGGCGCTGATGAACCTCGGAGTCGCCCTCGCCCAGGGCCAGGCCGGCCGGATCGAGCTGGAACTTGGGACCAGGGGCGCCTGGATCCTCGCGGCCACGATCCAGCTCTCCGTGGTCGCCCTGATGCCCTTGACCCGCCTGAAGGGGTCGAAAACGCGGTTTTCAAGCTGAACGAACCTGAACCACCGGATCGCCAGTAGTATGGGGGTCCGGTTCGTGGCGGCGCTCGACCGCTTTCGGACCGCATGGCCCTGCGTCCCCCTGCTCCGCGACCTGCCGGAGCCACCCGGGCGACCCGTTCGAGGTCGCCGGGCGACGCGGAGCCGCTCATCGCAGTTGCCCGGCCGACCGAGGCCAGGAAGGGTGACGACCACGACCCCGTGGGACCGGAGCGACGCTTCGGAACCACCGAGCCGATGGAGACCGTGCCACCATGATTTCCGAGAGCCGACAGGCCCCCAACCCGTCCGATTCCCCCGACGCGATCGAGCGTTCGTTCTTCGTGGACGACGCCCCGCCCCGCTTCAAGGCGGTCACCCGGTCGAACGTCGACGCCACCCCGGAGTGGGAGGGCCTCGACGAGGAGCTTCGCGAAGGCATCCGCGTGGTGTCCGCGGTCCTTCCCTTCCGGACGAACCGGTACGTGATGGAGGAGCTGATCGACTGGAACGCGGTGCCGGACGACCCGATCTTCCGCCTGACCTTCCCCCACCGCGACATGCTCTCCGACGAGCAGTTCGATCGGATCCAGGCGCTGCTCGACGGCGACGACAAGTCGGCCCTCGACGCCGCCGTCCGCGAGATCCAGTACGAACTCAACCCGCACCCCGCGGGCCAGACCACGCACAACGTGCCGACCGTGAACGGCGAGCCCGTGCCCGGCATCCAGCACAAGTACGACCAGACCGTGCTCTTCTTCCCGGCCGCGGGACAGACGTGCCACGCCTACTGCACCTTCTGCTTCCGCTGGGCCCAGTTCGTCGGCCTCGACGACCTCAAGTTCGCGAACAAGGACGTCGACCAGCTGATCGGCTACCTGAAGGAGCACCCGGAGGTCAGCGACGTCCTGTTCACCGGCGGCGATCCCATGGTGATGAAGACGAAGGTCTTCGCCCGCTACATCGACCGCATCCTCGAGGATCCGGAGCTGGCCCACGTCCAGACGATCCGCATCGGCACCAAGAGCGTCGCCTACTGGCCCCAGCGCTACGTCACCGACGCCGACGCCGGCGATCTCCTCGACTGCTTCCGACGTGTCGTCGCCAGCGGACGCACGCTCGCGATCATGGGTCACTACTCCCACCCCGTCGAGCTCTCGACGCCGATCGCCCAGGAGGCGATCCGCCGCATCCGGCAGACCGGCGCGAACATCCGGATGCAGAGCCCGCTGATCCGGCACGTCAACGACGACGCCGACATCTGGGCGGAGATGTGGAACACGGGCGTGCGGCTCGGCTGCATCCCCTACTACTTCTTCGTCGAGCGGGACACCGGCGCCCGTGGCTACTTCGAGACGCCCCTGCACGAATGCCATCGCATCTTCCGCGACGCCTACCAGCAGGTCAGCGGGATCGCCCGGACCGTCCGGGGCCCGTCGATGTCGGCGTTCCCCGGCAAGGTCCACGTCCTCGGCGTGCAGGAGGTCGGGGGCGAGAAGGCCTTCGTGCTGGAGTACCTCCAGTGCCGGAGGGGCGACCTCGTCCGCCAGCCGTTCTTCGCCAGGTTCGATCCCGAGGCGACCTGGTTCGACACCCTCGAACCCCTCACCGAGCGGGACGCGGCGTTCTTCCCCGGTTCCTGGAAGGAACTCACCGGCGAGGTCGCGGGCACGGTCCCGCTCACCGTCGGAATGGACGACTGAGATCGACCGTCGAGCCCCTCAGGGGGACGACGGCGTGGCCGACTCCACCGCCCGGTCGTAGAACGCGCCGAGATCCCGATCGAGATCGACGCGGCTCTGGTCGTGGACGTACATCATGTGTCCCGCCGGGTAGTACGCCTTGACGATGCGCTCGCGATCCGCGGGTTCGAGCTCGAGGTGGTCGAACACCCAGTCGGCGGCCATCGGCGGCGTCGCCATGTCGTACCAGCCGCCGGCGTGGAACACCATCAGGTCGGGATTGCGCACCATCGCGGAACGGAGGTTCCCGGCCACGTCGACGTACCGGTTCTCCCATCGGGAGTAGTCCCAGGGATGGACGCGGCCGGTGAGGATCTCGTAGGGAAGATCGCTCTCGTAGCCGAGGTCGCCCCGGACGTAGTCGTTGAGGGTCGCGGTGTACGGCCCGCGGATCGCCTCCATGCTCGGGTCGTACTCCGGCGACTGCCCCGCGGCCCTCGCGTCGCGTCCCTTGAACCTCGAATCGAGGCGACCGACCGTCTCGCGTCGGTCCCGAAGCAGCTCCTTCTGGACCGGTCCGCCCCAGAGGCGAAGATCCCAGTCCTCGATGAAGCCGGGCTCGAGTCCGGTGAGATCGGAGAGGCCCGCGACCACCTCGGCCCGCCGTGCCGCGGGAAGCGCCGTGCCCGCCGCGAGCGCCGGCATGTAGGACTCCATCGCGAACGTCTCGGCGGCCTCGACCACGTCGTCCATGGTCGGGTACCGCTCCCGGTCGACCTTGCCGTGGTACCAGCCCGTCGCGGCGTAGGTCGGGAGGTAGAGGACGTCGGGAAGGATGTTGTTCCGGTTGAAGCGGATGGTGCCGAAGTCGAGCACGCTCGAGACGAGGACCACGCCGTTCAGGAACATGCCGTGGCGGGTCTGCAGTTCGTCGGCGAGCCAGGCCGCCCGGGTCGTGCCGTAGCTCTCCCCCGCGATGAACTTCGGCGATCCCCACCGGTCGTTCCGGGTCGTCCAGAGGCGGATGAACTCCGCCACCGCCCGGCCGTCGCGTTCCAGTCCGTGGAAGTCGTGGTGGTCGACGCCGTCGGCCGCCCGGCTGTAGCCCGTGGTCACGGGATCGATGAAGACGAGGTCGCTCCGATCGAGGAGCGTCGCCTCGTTGTCGACGAGGTCCCACGGCGGCGGCAGCAGCGAGCCGGCGTCACCCATCTCGACCCGCTTCGGGCCCCAGGCCCCGAGGTGCAGCCAGACGGAACTCGAACCCGGCCCGCCGTTGAAGCTGAAGGTGACCGGCCGGGTCGCGGGATCGGGCAGGCCCCAGTCCCCCTCGGCCGCGTCGGCGTCGGGAGCCTCGAGCCGTTCGTAGGCGATGAAGAAGATGCTCGCCCGGACCTCGCCGTCCGACTCCTCGAAGAGCGGCAGCGTGCCCGCGGTCGCTCGATAGCGGATGACCTCGCCGTCCTTCACGATCTCGTGGATCGTGGTCGAGTCCTCGACCGGATGCAGCACGGGTTCGCGCGGCGACGTCTCGGGCGACTCGTCCTGCGCCTGGAGCATCGGAGAGGCCGCGACGAACGCGAGGATCGAGGCGGCGACCGGGAGACGACGGGGGGATCGTTGGTTCATCCCCGGATCGTACCCCGTCGGGTGGGGTGGTCCAGAGACGTTCCGTCGATCAGGGGCAGGCGCCCCAGCCGACGAGGAGCAGCCCGACGTCCGGGCCCTCGACGATCCCGTCGCCGTCGAAGTCGGCCGGGCAGCCGGGACAGTCGCCCCACTGGATCAGGAGGATCCCGAAGTCCTCGCCGTTGGTCGTGCCGTCGCCGTTCAGGTCGGTCGGGCAGTCGCCCCCATCGCCCGCCTCGAACTCGATGATGTAGGACCGCGACGCGACGAGGGCGTCCCGATCGTTGAACGTCGGCTGCGGCTGGGCTCCGCCGGTGACGAAGAAGCTGGCGACCGATCCGTCGCCGCTGGGTTCGCCGGGGAACCACGCGTCGTAGTCGAAGGGCGTTCCCCCGAGCCACTGCCACGTGCCTCCGATCCGTTCGAGCCCGACCATCGGACCGTTGTTGCCGGCCACCCCACCGGGCTGCTCCCAGAGGGCGTTGAAGCAGACGAGATGATCGAAGACCCAATGGAGCTCCTCGGCGGTCTCGAAGGTGGCGAGCCGGCCGCCCGCCTCCTCGGCCAGCGCCGCGGCGGTCGCCCAGTCGACGCCGGGGAACGCGACGACTCCCTGGTATCGGTGGCCGTTGCCACCCTCGGACACGGGCCAGACCACCCCGTCGTCGATGCCCGGGTCGTGGTCGAACTCGACGACCGCCTGACCGAAGTCGTCGTCGAAGCAGTCGTTCCACTCCCCGTTCACGTACAGCTCTCCAAAGTCCTCGGGGGCGGGATTGTCGTTCGGCTCCCCACCTCGCCAGTTCGTCCAGACGAGCGGCTCCCCGTTCATCCAGCCCCAGCCACCGGCGGGCTCCGATCCGGAGGCATCCTGGACGAGTCCGAACGCCGCCCGGTCGTAGGTCGCGGGATCCGACGTCGGGGCGAATCCGACGGCGAAGTTCTTCTCCCCCGCGGACGTGAAGGTGGCGAGCGAGCCGCCGAGCCGCTCCGCCGCGAGGACCGCGTCGGCGTGCGAGGAATCCTTCGGAAGGCTGACCACGGAGTAGGCATGACCGTTGCCGCCGTCGCGCTTCGACCACACCGGGGCGATCCGCGTCGGGTACGGCGGCGGGACCTCCCCGAACTCGACCGAGAGCGTCCCGCTCCCGGTGGCTTCCCCGTAGCCGCCCACGCGGATCCGGTAGGACTGCCCGGCGATCGCCACGAAGGTCATGCGCGACGAGTAGTCCGGACAGCCGTCGCCGTCGTCGTTGCAGGCGACCAGCGTGCCGTTGCAGTCGAGGTATGCCGCCAGGCGCGAGTCGTAGTCCACCGTGCCGCAGGTCGAGACGACGACGCCCGTGTCCTCCGTCGGTTCCAGGAGGTACCAGATGTCGGGGCCGAACGCCGTCCCGAACCCCTCGTTGCATTCCCCGGGGAGTTCGGGCCCGTCGATCGTGGCATCGACCGTGGAGTAGCTGAAGACCCCCTCGCCGATCGAGGTCGCGCCGGCGCAGAAGTCGTTGGCCGGACCGCCTCCGCCACCACCGTCGCAGGTCTCGATCGCCAGGCTCACGCACGCGTCGTCCCAGAGGGCGTCGCAGCAGAACGAATCGAGCTGGCAGACCGCATTGCAGCACGCGAGGTCGTCGCAACCGGGCGTGTTGTTCGCTTCGTTGCAGGGCCCGGAGGCCGGATCGCCGCAGGGGTCCCCCGCCATCGCGGTCGAGACCAGGGCGGATACGACGAGGGCGGACAGCATTCGACTCGGCATCTCGATGTCTCCTCTGGGGGCCGGTGGCTGGAAAGACCCCTCGAACCCCAAAGTAAGGAGTCCCCCGGCACCTTGACCATCGAATCCACGACGATTCGCGAGATGTCCCGATAATCGGAAGTCATTCCGGGGAAGCGACCTGCATCCAGCCCCGCTAGACTCCCGAACCCGTTCTAACACGCGCTTGAAAAGAGCGCTTGATCCCAGTTCGAGGCCACCCTTGTCATCACGGGACGACATCCTCGCCGCCGCCACCGAGGCCTTCGCCGAGAAGGGCTTCGATGCGGTCAGCGTCCGGGAGATCTGCACCGCCGCCGGCACCAACTCCGCGGCGGTCAACTACCACTTCGGGAGCAAGTCCGGGCTCTACCGCGACGTGATCCGCCACGCCTACGAGTCGACCCGCTCGACGTCGATGCCCGTCCCGGACCCCGCCGGCGACCCGGAGGAGGCGCTCGGCGAGTGGATCCGCTGGTACGTCGGACCGGTCGACCAGGACGCCTCGGATCCCGCGCGGCGCCTGCTGCTCCGGGAGGCCGCCCAGCCGACGGAGGAACTCGACGACGTCGTTCGATCGACCCTCCATCCCGTCTACGAGGGGCTCGAACGGATCGTCGCCGAACTGCTTCCCCGCGACGTCGGCGCCCGCGAACGGAAGCTCCAGTGCCTGTCCATCCTGGGTCAGTGCCTGGTGCACCGGGTCTGCCGCGAGATGATCGACCGACTCCCCGTCGAACCGCCACTCGGACCGAGGGACAACCCCGCGATCGCGGAGATCGTCACGCGGAACGCGCTCGCCTCGCTGCAGGCGTCCCGGGCGGCATCGAACACGGAGGCCATTCGATGATCCGACGCGTCGACCTCGGGCTGACCCTCGCCCTCGTGACGGTCGCCGGCTGTTCACCGCACGAACTGCGGACCGACACCGACCCCGGCGTCCCCATCCCCGACTCGTTCGCATCGACGATCGAGCCGGCGATCGAATCGCCGACCGACTGGTGGCGTTCCTTCGACGAACCGGGACTCGACGCGGCGATCGAGTCCGCCTTCCAGGACAACCTCGGGCTGCGCCAGGCGTGGGCCCGTCTCTCGCAGGCCCGGGCCGCGGCGGAGATCGCCGGCGCCTTCCTCTACCCCGAGGTGAACATCGACGCGGGGGCCGCCCGTTCGAAGTCCGTGTTCGACCTGACCGGCCAGGACTTCTTCGACAACCGCTACTCCGTGGGCCTGGGGCTCGGCTGGGAGCTGGACCTCTGGCGGAAGTTCGCGAGCCGGGCGGAGGCCGCGACGCTCCGCGCGGTCGCCAGCCGGGACGACGCGGAGAACACGGCCCTCATCCTGTCGGGCACCCTCGCGGACGCCTGGTTCTCCGTCCAGGCCCAGGGCGCCCTGCTCGAGCTGCTGGAGTCCCAGATCGAATCGAGCCGGACGCTCCTCGAACTGACGGAGCTCCGGTACGGCCAGGGCGTGGGCACCGCCCTCCAGGTCCTCCAGCAGCGGCTCCAGCTCGAGTCCGTCGAGGCGGAGGTGCCCGACATCCGCAGCCGACTCGAGACCGCCCGCAACGAACTCGCCGTCCTGCTCGGCACGCCGCCGGAGTTCCTCGGCGACGCGGGCGTCGATCCCGGGACCGTCCTTCCCGAACTGCCCCCGGCCCCCCTCCGCCCCTCGCCTCGCGCCCGGCTCGAGCAGCGACCGGATCTCCGGGCTTCGCTCGCTCGCGTGGAGGCCGCGGACCGGGAGATCGCGGTGGCGATCGCGGACCTGCTTCCGGCGGTCCGGATCCACGTCTCCGCGGGCTTTCAGGCCGGCAACCCCTCCCGCCTCTTCGACGACACCGTCTGGAGCCTCGCCGGCGGACTGGTCCAGCCGTTCTTCGACGCCGGCCGCCGCGATGCCGAGGTCCGTCGGAACCGCGCCGTCCTCGCCGAGCGCCTCGAGGCCTTCAGCGAACGATTCCTCGTCGCCCTCCGAGAGGTCGAGGACGCCCTCGTGCGCGAGCGCCACCAGCTCGAGCTGCTCGACCGGGTCCGAGGACAGGTCGACACCGCCCGCAAGACGCTGGTCGAGAGCGAGCTGCTCTTCGTGAACGGCCAGATCGAGTATCTCGACGTGATCACCGCCATCCAGACGCTCCAGCGCCTCGAACGCCAGGAAATCGCGGTCCGGCAGGGCCTGCTCGCCAACCGGGCGACCCTCCACCTCGCCCTCGGCGGTGACTGGACGCGCGACCTCGAACCTCCCGATCGCGACGATGCCCGCCCGGGCGTCGCGGACGCCTCCCCTTCCGAAGAGAACGACGCATGAGCACCGACCTGATCGACCCGCCCGCCCCCTCGGACGCCGTCGCCGACGGTGGCGATGCCGCGCCGGCCGGTTCCTCCGCCCCGCCGCCGAAGCCAATTCGTGCCGTGGTCGCGGTGGTGCGCTTCGCGATCCCGCTGGTCGTCCTCGGCACCGCGGTCCTCGTCGCGGTGTCGCTCCTCGCCTCGCGGCCCGAGGCGGCCCGCACCACGGTGGAGGATCGACCGACGCTGGTGGAGACGTTCGTCCCGGTCGTCGAGGACACGGTGGCGGAGATCGTCGCCTACGGCACCGTCGAACCGCACCGGGAACTGGTGCTCCAGCCGCAGGTCGGCGGCCAGGTCGTCCGACTCAACGAGAACCTCCGACCGGGCGGACGACTCGCCGCGGGCGAGATGCTGTTCGAGATCGACCCGCGGGACTACGAACTGGCGGTGACCCAGCGGGAGGCCGAGGTCGCGAATGCCGCGGTGGCGCTGCAGCTCGAGGAGGCCCGGGGCGCGGTCGCCCAACGCGAGTGGGAACTGCTCGGCGACTCGATCGAGACGAGCGAGATCGGTGAACGACTCGCGCTTCGCGAACCCCAGCGGATCGAGAAGGAGGCCGCGCTCGCCGCGGCGCGAGGCCGGCTCGAGCAGGCGGAACTCGACCTCGAACGAACCGTCGTCGTCGCCCCCTTCAACGGACTCGTGCTGAGCGACGACGTCGAGATCGGCCAGGTGGTCTCGCCCCAGACACGGGCCGCGATGATCGCCGGTTCCGACCGCTTCGACGTCGTGGTGTCCGTTCCCCTCGAGAAGCTGCCGTGGATCCGGGCCGACCCCGCCGATCCCGCCGGGAACTCCCCCGCCCTCGTGATCCAGGAGCTCGGGGACGGACGAACCGTCCGCCGAACCGGTCGGGTCGATCGAATCGTCGGCGAGGTCGAACGGGCCGGACGTCTCGCGAAGGTCCGGATCCTCGTGGACGACCCGCTCGCATCAACCTCCGAGCCGACCGATCCCGGGACCGCGGATGTCCCGCTGCTGCTCGGCAGCTACGTCCGGGTGGAGATCGGCGGCCCTCGACTCGAACAGGTGATGGAGCTCCCCCGGGCGGTCGTGCGAGCGAACGACACCGTCTGGATCATGGGTGACGACCGACGACTCGACATCCGACCGGTGGCGATCCGGGTCGGTCGTCCCGACACCGTCGTCGTCGATGCGATGCTCGAGCCGGGCGAGGAGATCGTCTCCAGTCCGCTTCCCGCCGCGATCCCGGGCATGCCGCTCGAGCGAATCGCGCCCGCCGGCCGTCCGGGCGAGAACGTCGAGGCCGGTGGAGGCACGGGCTCGTGAACGGCCTCGATCGACGACAGCGGACCGGCGCGGTCGCCTGGATGGCGAGCCATCCCGTCGCCGCCAATCTCCTGATGCTCGCCCTCGTCCTCGGCGGGCTGCTCATGGCGTCGCGGGTGAAGCAGGAGGTCTTCCCCGAGTTCACCCTCGATGTCGTCGGGGTGAGCGTCACCTACCCGGGCGCCAGCCCCGAGGAGGTCGAGGAGGGCATCGTGATCGCGGTCGAGGACGCCGTGCGCGGTCTCGACGGCGTCAAGAAGGTGACCAGCACCGCGGGCGAGAGCCGTGGTTCGGTCAGCGTCGAGATCCTCCTCGGTGCCGAACCCGACCGGGTCCTCGCCGACGTCAAGAACGCCGTCGATCGGATCACCACGCTTCCCGAGGAGGCGGAGAAGCCCGTCGTCAGCCTCCTCGAGAACCGGAACCTCGTCGTGAGCCTCGCGGTCTCCGGCGACGTGACCGAGGCCGAGCTTCGCGAGATCGCCGAGCGGCTCCGCGACGACCTCGCGGCGACCGAGGGCATCACCCTCGTGCAGCTCGGTGCGGCGAAGCCGCTCGAGGTCGCGATCGAGATCCCCCAGGCGGTGCTCCGCTCCTACGGCATCACGCTCGAGCAGGTCGCGGCGGAGATCCGTCGGGCCGCCCTCGATCTCCCGGCCGGAAGCCTCAAGACCGATGCGGGCGAGATCCTCGTCCGGGTCACCGAGAGACGCGACTTCGGAAGCGAGTTCGCGACGATCCCGATCATCTCCCGGGCCGACGGGTCGACGGTCCTGCTCGGCGACGTCGCCACGATCCGCGACGAGTTCGCCGACATCGATCTCATCCCGGGGTTCAACGGCCGCCCCGCCGCCACCGTCGACGTCTATCGCATCGGCGACGAGACGCCGCTGACGGTGTCGGCCGCCACGCTCTCGGCCCTCGACTCGTTCCGGTCGACGATGCCCGGAGGCGTCGAGGTCGACGTCGTCCGGGACGATTCGACCGTCTACCGGGAACGGATGGAGCTCCTGATCCGGAACGCCGCCCTCGGCCTGCTCCTGGTCCTCACGATGCTCGGGCTGTTCCTCGAGCCGCGACTCGCGTTCTGGGTGACGCTGGACATCCCCATCTCGATCCTCGGCTCGTTCCTGTTCCTGAGCGGGACCGACGCGTCGATCAACATGATCTCCCTCTTCGCCTTCATCGTGACGCTCGGCATCATCGTCGACGACGCGATCCTCGTCGGCGAGAACATCTACGCCAAGCGCGAGCAGGGCATGCCCGCCCTCGACGCGGCGATTGCCGGGGCCCGCCAGATCACCGCGCCGATCACCTTCGCCGTCCTCACGAACATCGTGGCGTTCGCGCCGATGCTCTTCGTGCCTGGAGCGAGCGGGAAGCTCTTCATGCAGATCCCCGCGGTGGCGATCAGCGTGTTCATCGTCTCCCTGATCGAGTCGCTGTTCATCCTGCCCGCCCACCTCTCGCACGCCCCGAAGCCGACCCTCTTCTGGCGGATCGCCGGCGCGCCGAGCCGCCGCTTCGGCAAGGGCCTCCAGTGGTTCATCGCCCGCGCCTACGGGCCGATGGCGAGGCTGGCGACCCGCGAGCGCTACGCGACCATCTCGATCGGCGTCGGCATGCTCGTCGTCGCGATCGCGATCGTCGCCGCGGGCCGACTCCCCTTCACCTTCCTCCCCAAGATCGATGCGGACTTCGTCCTCGTGAACGCCCGCCTCCCGCTCGGCGTGCCGGTGGAGCGGACGCGGGGCGTCCAGGAGAAGCTCCTCGCCGCCCTCGCGGAGACGGTCGACGAATCCGGGGGCGACTCCATCGTCGAGAGCATCTACACGGTGCTCGGCAGCCAGATCGGGGGGTTCGGCCCGGTGGCCCAGGCCCAGGCCAGCGGAGGCCACCTGTTCGGGATCCAGTTCGAGCTGGTGGCCGAGGGACGGCGGAACATCAGCGCGGGCGAGTTCGCGCGTCGATGGCGGGAGAACGCCGGCGACATCGCGGGCATCGAGACGATCTCCTTCAAGAGCGAGATCGGGCGGGCGACCGGTGCCGCGGTCGACGTCCAGCTCAGCCATCGCGACACCGTCGTCCTCGACGAGGCGAGCGTCGACCTCGCCGATCGGCTCCGGGCGTTCGACGGCGTCAAGGACATCGACTCGGGCGTCGCCCTCGGGAAGCCCCAGTTCAACCTCGAGCTGACGCCCGAGGGCCGCAGCATGGGACTCACCGCCACCGATCTCGCGCGACAGACCCGTGGGTTCTTCTTCGGTTCGGAGGCGTTGCGGCAGCAACGCGGGCGGAACGAGGTCAAGGTGATGGTGCGGCTCCCCGAGGAGGAGCGGGCCACCCTCCACACGATCGACACCGTCATGCTGCGAACGCCGGCCGGCGGCGAGATCCCGTTCCGGGAGGCGGCCGTGGCCACCGAAGGCCGGGCCTACACCAGCATCAAGCGGACCGATGGCCGACGGGTCAACCCGGTCACCGGCGACATCGATCCCGAGGTCGCCAACGGGAACGAGGTGGCGGCGGCCCTCGAGGCCGAGGTGCTTCCGGACCTCGTCCGTCGGTACCCCGGGCTCACCTGGAGCTTCGAGGGGGAGCAGAGCGACCAGGCCGATTCACTCGAGAGCCTCGGCACCGGCTTCATCGCGGCGCTATTCGTCATCTACGCCCTGCTCGCGATCCCGTTCCGGAGCTGGGTCCAGCCGCTCGTCGTGATGACGGCGATCCCGTTCGGCATCATCGGCGCGGTCATCGGCCACCTGATCATGGGATACGGCTTCAGCATCATCTCGATCTTCGGCATCGTCGCCCTCTCGGGCGTGGTGGTGAACGACTCGCTCGTGCTCGTCGTGACCACCAACGAGCTCCGGCGGCAGCACCCCGAGCTCGACCTCCGCGAGATCGTCTGCCGGGCGGGAGCCCGACGATTCCGACCGATCCTCCTCACGAGCGTGACCACGTTCTTCGGACTGATGCCCATGGTGCTGGAGACGAGCGTGCAGGCGAAGTTCCTGATCCCCATGGCCATCTCGATCGCCTTCGGCGTGATGTTCGCGACCTTCATCATCCTGCTGATCGTCCCCGCCCTCTACCTCGCGGTCGACGACGTCACCCGCTGGTCGACCTGGATCTTCAGCGACCCCGAGGAGGGGCCGGAGGAAGCGGCCTCCGCCGCGACCGGGGCCGGGACCTGATCGACGACGCTCGGTTCGCCCGGAGGACGAGGCGCCAGAAGAGGAAACGGCGGCCGGTCCCAGGGGACCGGCCACCGTCGTGATCTGGAGAGATCGGAAGTCGTGCGATCGACTCAGGCGATCCGCTCGCGGCGGCGGCGGATGCCGGCGGCCCCGAAGGCGAGGGCGGCGATGCCACCAACGCCGGGAACGACGCCGGGGATGCGGGCGGCCTCGTTCATCTCGGTCTCGTACGCCCACCGATTCACGGTGAGGAAGAACTCGTTGCTCTCGTTCAGTCCGACCGTCAGGTCGAGCCAGCCGTAGTTGGCGGCAGGCACGCCGTTGAGCCCCTCGGCCTCGACCACGAAGCCGATGTAGGTGTTCCCGGCGACGACGCCTTCCGCCTTGGTGCCGGACTTCGGCACGTCGGGGAGCTGGAACTGGAAGTTCTTCCCACCCTTCGCGAAGGCGTTCCCAGCCGTTCCGGAGCCCGACCCGTTGCCCACGGAGTCACCCACGTTGAAGTGGTGGGCCAGCGGCGGACCGAACTTGCTCTGGTTGACGTTGAAGCTGCCACGGACGCCGGAATCCGACTTGCCGCCCAGCGGACTCACGCCGGCGAACTGCATCGACCAACCGGTGCCCGAGAAGAACGAACTGGAGTTGGCCGGGTTCGAGCTGAACCCCTGGCCGCCGTAGAAGCGGATGGCGGTCCCCAGCGCCCCGAGCGAGACGGTCCCGGCGAAGAAGGCCAGGTCTTCGGGGCCTCCACCGAGCCCGGCGTTGGACTCCACCGTGAAGGTGGTCCCGACGTCGAAGATCATCAGGTCCGCGGTGGCGGCACCGCCGAGCGACGCTGCCGCGGCGATGGAGGCATACGACGACAACCGAACGTTCGAATCGAAGCTCATGGATCTCTCTCCTGGCCACGAGGGCCGAGTTCTCGCTGGACGAGCGGTCTCTCACAACCGCTCGGTGTTCTCTGGCTCCCAAGCTATCGGGAGCGGTCCCCCGAGCGGATCCCAAACCAGCGAATCGCGAAACATCACCGCCTCCCCGTGGCCACAATGCATTATCGGACTATTCGGTCCTGGCGGCGAAGGTCGTTGGCGAGCTGCCCTCCGACGAACGGACCGAGTGGTCGCAGGGAGTCGGGCTTCACGGCCGACCGACCATCGAACCATGCATCGAGGGCTTCCACGAGGGGCCCGAATCGCCCTCGAAACCCGGGCATCATCCGGGACCGTTCCGCCGGATCGGCGAGCGAGAGAAGGATCGATGCCAGGCGTCGATCCAGGCGACCATGCTGGTCCTCCAGGGCGGCGCCCAACCAGGCCTTCGCGGCCCGACGGTCTCCCCGCGCGAGCAGCGAGAGTCCGATCTCCCGGTGGAGCTCCAACTCGCTCGCCTTCAATTGGTAGACCGAGAGACGTCTCAGTGGAAGCGAGCCGAGCTCGTCGATCGCCGCAGGTCCGAAACCGCTTCCGTCCGCGACGTGGTCGATTCGAGGGACCGGCTCGAGCCCCATCGTCGACCGCAACCATCCCGCGATCGCCGCGACCCGTGGCCGCGCGGGTTCCGGCCTCGCCCGGGTTCCCGTGATGCGAATCCACGGTGACGGCCCGAAGCGATGCTGGTCCAGGATCGACTGGGCCGGCATCGGATGAAGAAGCTCGACGACGATCGGCCTCGACGCCCGAGCCGCCGCGAAACGTTCGCCGATTTCCTTCAAGCGCCTGTCGGAGTCCTCCGGATCCGCATCGAGCAGCAGGCCCATCAGGAGGTCCGGCGCGTCCGCGGCCTGCTCCTCGAGGGTCTCGAGAACGAGATCGTCCGTGGTCTCCCGACGGCGTTCCAGGAAGGGTCCTCGCCGACCCTCCGGCCGCACGACCTGCGAGGTCACGACGGGCGACTCCGGAGGATCGCCGGACCGCGACGCCGTGGCACCGACCTCGGTCCAGGAGAGCCGCCCGGCCTCGTCCTCCGGCAGGACGCCCGTCGCGTGCGTCCACCCGACGACGGCCGCCCGGCCCCCGTTCCGGACGACCTCCGTCCAGATCGGTGCCACTCCACGATGTTCCGGCATGGCCGACGTGAACGAGAGACGATCGGGATGGGGCTCGAGGCTCCGGACCACGCCGTGGATCTCGGGCCACCGCCCCGTGGCGATGGTCGCGCCGAGCGAGGCGAGTCCCGGGTGGGACGCCCGGCCCAACCGACGCCACCCGGATTCCCGGAGGATCTCGGGTGCGATGCCGCCGATTCGGACGATCACCAACACCGGCTGCCTCTCGTCTGTCGCGGGCATCCTCCGAGTCTAACCTGTGACCATGCCGCTCCCTTCCACCAGTCCGGTCCGCCGCGCCGGCGAGGCGGATCGACCGCTTCTCAGCCGTCTTGCGCAGGAGTGGTTTCGAACCAACATTCCCGTGGCCGGCTGGCTCGCCGGTTCCGGGGAGCGTGCCGAGGCGGGCGTCATGCTCGCGGAGACCGGATCGTCGACGCTGCACGTCGAGCTGGCCGGCGTGTCGACGGAGGCCCTCGACCGCTGGACCACGCCCCTGCTCGAGGCCGCGACCACGGAAGCGAGGCGGTGCGGCGCCCGGAACCTCGATGCCTGGGTGACGTCCCTCGCGAGTCGGGCACACGGCGACCGCCTCGAAGGCTTCGGCTTCGAGGTGTTCGAGACCTTCGACGAGTACGAGGTCGACCTCGCATGGCTGATCGAGCGGGTCCGAAAGGTCCGCGAGATGATCGACCGCGGCATCACCAGCCGGGTGGACGCACGGATCGAGGAGGTCGACGCCCACCACCTCGATGCGGTGGCGGCGGCGTGGTCGGCGTGGATCGGCGGTCCCGTCGACCGCGGGATCCAGAGTCTCCGGCAGCGCTTCCACCAGGCTCGACCGGGATCCCCGGATCGGCGACTGAGACTGGTCGCGATCCAGGACGACACCGTGGTCGGCTTCGCGGCGGGTCACCTGGAGGACCCGTCCATCCTCAAGATCGAGGCGGAGGCGGTGCACCCGACCTTCCGGCTCGACCCGTTCTTCAGCGACCTGACCCGGCGGTTCTACGAGACGGCGTCCGAACTGGGCGCGACCGCCGCACGGTTCGAGGCCGGAAGCCGCCAACCGAACACGATCGCCTTCACCCGGCGATGGAAGGTGGCCGCGATCCGGTCGCAGAGGCACTTCCGACTCGACCTCGGCGTCGACGGATCCACCCGGGAGGGCTGAACGAGGGTCCCGCGTGGTGCGGACCGCGATTCGCATCCGGCCGTAGACTCCGGCCTCGCATGCTTCTCCGAATCGTCGATCACCGCTTCCTCCACCGGCCGGTCCGGACGCGACTCCCGTTCAAGTTCGGCGTGCAGGTGCTTCGAGAGGTCCCCCTTTCGGAACTCGAGATCACGGTGGAGACCGCGGACGGGGTTCGAGCCGTCGGCCGGGCCGGGGATCTCCTCGTCCCGAAGTGGTTCGAGAAGAACCCCCACTCCACCCCCGAGCAGGACTCGAACGACCTCGCCGAGAGCGTCGACGCCGCGATCTCCCTCGCGCGGGAACTGACCTCGACCGCCGGCCCCCACCCGGTCTTCGACATCGCGGAGGTCGTCCGGTTCGAACGCGTGGGACCACGGGATCATCGCGACACCGACGTCCTCGTGCGAGGGTTCGGTGCCGCGATGGTCGAGCGGGCCCTGATCGATGCCGCCTGCCGGATCGCCGGCGTGCCGTTCCATCGGGCGATCGTCGGCGAGGACGTCCTGGGCTTCGCCCCCGGGCGGCTCGTCCCCGGGATCGGCGACTGGTCCCCCGCCTCGCTGCCCGCACCCGCGAACTCGCTCGCGGTGCGTCACACCGTCGGCATGCTCGACCCGCTCACCGTCGCGGAGATTCCCGAGGCCGACCGCGTGCTCGACGGGCTCCCGCAGGCGCTCGAGGAGGACATCGCGGCGTACGGCCTGTCCCGGTTCAAGGTGAAGATCGGCGGCGACCTCGACGCGGACCGCGAGCGGCTCGAGGCGGTCGCCCGGGTCGTCATGGACCGGGTCGGCGACTCGGCCCGGTTCACGCTCGACGGCAACGAGCAGTGCACGGACCTCGAGGCCCTGGCCGGACTGCTCGAGGACCTCGGGCGCGCTCCCGCGACCGCCGCGATGATCGAGCGCCTCGAGCTGCTCGAGCAGCCGCTCCCCCGCGTGGACACGTTCGACGAATCTCGACGCGACTCGATCGCTCGACTCTCGCGAATCGCCCCGGTGATCATCGACGAGGCCGACACCGACGCGGATGCCTTCCGACGCGCGATCGACCTCGGCTACGCCGGCACCAGCGTCAAGGCGTGCAAGGGCGTGTTCCGCGCGATCGCGAACCGCGGCCTCGCCGAGACGCGAACGGCGGCCGCGGGCGGACGAGTGTTCCAGAGCGGCGAGGACCTCACGAACCTCGGTTCGATCCCCTTGCAACAGGACCTTTCCCTCCAGGCGACGCTCGGCGTCGGCGACGTGGAACGGAACGGCCACCACTACTTCCGCGGACTCGATCACCTCGATGATCGCGTGGCGGACGAACTGGTGGCGACGCTACCGCGGCTCTACGAGCGGGACGGCGATCTCCGTCGCCTTCGGATCGTCGACGGACGGCTCGACCTCTCGGGGGTGGTCGACGGCCCGGGATTCGGCGGCGTCCTCGGTTCGACGATCCCCGATTGAACGGTGAGATCGACGGGCCCGTCGGACGGGAGCGAATCCGCGATCAGTCGGCGGCGAGGTGATCCGCCAACGCCTCGATCGTCGGGTGGTCGAACAGCACCGACGTCTCGATCTGGATCCCGAGGGTCGAGGCGAGATCGCCGATCAAGCCGAGCAGGGCGAGCGAATCGAGACCGAGCCGGTCGAACGTGACGGTCGCATCGACGGTCGATGGATCGGTGCCGAGGGTCTCGGCGATGCGGTCTCGAAGCCAGTCGGTGATCTCGGGGCTCGTCATGGGATCGTCTTCCTTCGATCGCGGTCGGGGACTTCGTCGCGTCGATGGAAACGCACCCTCATGGGCGTCGTCGGACGAAGGACGACTCCCAGTATCGGCTCGATCGCACCGGGATCCACGAACTCCACCCGAAACGCCCCGAGAAGACGGCCGAGGATCCACCGCATCTCGAGCATGGCCAGGTGCCGGCCGATGCAGAGGTGCGGCCCGGCCCCGAACGGGAAATAGGCGAACCGGTGCGCCGGTCGCCAGGGCCCCTCGGAGGTCGGCTGGAAGCGCCCGGGGTCGAATCGATCCGGATCGGTCCAGAGCTCGGGGTTCCGGTGCAGGTGGTAGGTGGAGATCACCGCGCGATCCCCCGCCGCCCAGGTCCGCCCGGCCTCCTCCACCGGCTCGACCGCCTGCCGCTCGTTCGCCCAGACCGGCGGGAACAGCCGAAGCGTCTCGAGGATCACCCCGTCGAGTCGCCATGCCGTCGCCTCGTCACCCGCATCGAGCTCCCCTTCGAGCCCGGCCCGGAAGCCGGGATTCGCATCGAGCAGCACGAGGCACCAGGCGAGGGCGTTGGCGGTCGTCTCGGTGGCGGCCAGCACCATCGACCGGACCTCGTCCCGGACGGCGACCTCGTCGATCTCGCCCGCCTCCTCCGCCGCGAGCAGGCGCCCGAGCGCGTCGTCCAGCCCGAGATCGACGCGGCGTCGATCACGCATCAGCCGATCGATCTCCACATCGGCGTCGGCCCGGGTCGCGTGCAACCGCGCGATCGCATCACCATCGACCACCGCCCCCGGGGCGACGAGGGACCAGTGCACGTCCCCGACCGCCTCGAGCATCGGCTGGAAGAACGAGACCCGATCCTCGTCGAGACCCACCTCGACCCCGAAGATCGATCGACAGACGATCCGATTGACGAGTCGGTACATCTCGTCGACGAGACAGCAGGACTCCCCCGCGGCCGCGAGGCGGCCGAATCGCTCGAGCATCCCGGGCATCGCCCACGCCACGCTGTCCCGGTGCCGTTCGGGCTCGCGGGCCGGGAAGACCGGCTGCACGAGACGGCGTCGGGACCGCCAGAGATCGCCGTCGGTCGCGAGGAGTCCCGCTCCGGCCAGCTGCCGGATGAAGTCGGTGCGCTGGAACGAGCGGGAGTGCATGATCGCCCCGAGATGATCGGGATCGCGAACGAGCAGCCGCCGGCTCGGCCCCTCCGGCCTCGGGTCGTCGCCGTACACCTCGAGCAGGCGTGGGATCACCGTCGACTTCACGAATCGCCCGCCTTCCGGAGGACCGCACGCACGCGAGCATCCCGCGCCGGCTTGAGGACGACCCCGAGTTCGACCGTGGTCGCGTCGGCGGTCGATTCGAATCGGAAACGCGGCACCAGGGCACGGATCGCCTCGCGAAGCTCGTGCAGGGCGAGATGCCGACCGATGCAGAGATGGCGACCGCCACCGAAGGGCAGGTACGCGTAGCGATGCGTCGGACGACGAAGGCTCCCGTCCTCGGCGAGGAAGCGGTCGGGATCGAATCGGTCGGGTCCGGGCCAGAGGTCGGGACGCCGCTGGATCAACGCCGTCGCCACGAAGACCAGGTCGTCCTTCCCCACCACCCCACCGCCGACCTCGATCGCCTCGCGGGCCTCCCGCGCCTGGAACCACACGGGCGGGAAGAGCCGGAGGGCCTCCATCACCACGGCGTCGAGGAGGACGGGATCCTCGTCCGGCGTCGACTCGAACGCCGCGAGGAGCCGATCCTGGATCCCCGGGTGATCCGCCAGCAGGAGAAGGAGGAACCCGAGCACGTTCGAGGTGGTCTCCGCCCCGGCCACCAGGAGGCTCCGGACCTCGTCTCGGATGCCGTCGTCGTCGTCACCCATCGCTGCGGCGATCCGCCCGAGCGCATCGTCGGCCCGGTCGAGTCGGCCGAGGGCCCGCCGCGCCGCGACGAGCCGGTCGACCTCCTCGGTCATCGCCGCCTGCGCTCGCCGGACCGATGCCCTGACCTCGGCATCGAGCCCCATGCCGGGGAAGATCGTGGAGGAGAGGACACCGCCGATCGCATCGAAGTAGTCGATGATGACGCGAACCCGGTCGTGGTCCTCGGGCAGGTCCGGCCCGAAGCCGCGTCGGTTGAGGATCCGGGTGGTGTATCGAACCGTCTCGTCGACCACGCCCAAAGGCGTCCCGGCCGCGGCCGCCTCCTCGACCCTCGCGACGAGGCCCGGGATGGCCCATCGGATGTCCTCGAGGTGGTGGTCGGGTTCCCGCGGCGGGTACGCGGGCTGGATGAGCCTCCGCCGCTCCCGCCAGTGATCGCCGTCGGAGAAGAGGATGCCGTCCCCGACGAACGAACGGGCCAGTCGCTGCCGATCGAAGGCCGGCGAGTGCAGCACGACCTGGGCGTCGTCGGGATCCGTCAGGAACCGCACCGACCGCCCACTCGGACCCCGCGCCCCTCGCTGGACGAGCCGATCGATCTCCAGCACCCTCGTCCCGTCGAGTTCGGAGCGTCGGATCAGCATCGGGCATCCCCCCCACCCAGGGATTCGAAGTCGTCGCGGGCCAGCAGGTCCCTCGTCTCGGATCGACGGATCTTGCCGCTCGTGGTCCGGGGGATCCGGTTCGGCGCGACGATCTCGATCCGAGCCAGTCGGATGCCATGGACGCTCGAAGCGACCGCGATCGCCTCGGCCCGGAGTCCCTCGGCCTCCGCCCGGGCCCGGCCGTCGTCCCGACGCCACGCTCGGTGCGTCTCGCGGGAGACTTCCAGCACGGCGGCGATGATCTCGGTCCGATCGTCGACCGGATCGCCGAGCGGCACCACCGCGACCCGCCCCCCGTCGACCGTCGGATGGCACGACTCGAGCGACGCCTCGACGTCCGCGGGATGGACGTTGCGACCGTCGACGATCAGCAGGTCCTTGAGCCGTCCGAGGACGTGCAGGTCGCCCTCGAGGATCGCCCCGAGATCGCCGGTCCGAAGCCAGGGGCCCGCCTCCGCCCCGAGTTCCATCGGGAAGGTCGTGTCGTCGAGGTCGGGTCGTCCGAAGTACCCCGACGCCACGCTCGGTCCCTTCAGGGTGATCTCGCCGACCTCGCCTTCGGGAAGTCGCCGGCCGTCGGCGGGATCCCGGATCGCGATCTCGTGCCCGGGGATCGCAGGGCCGCACGGCACGACGCCGACCTCCCCCGCGCCGACCGCCGTCATCCCGCCGGGTCGTTCGTCGATCGCCGCGGTGCGGAGGACCTCGAGTCTCCCGGCGTCCAGGGCCGCGCGATCGGCGACGTGGAACCGCAGGGGTTGCGATCGCCGCCGCACCGACACCAGCAGCGTGTGCTCGGCGAGTCCGAAGCAGGGAAGCATGCCGTCGAAGCCGCACGGCCCGTAGGCGGCCTGGAACCGGGCCAGCGTCGACGGACGGATCGGCTCGGCGCCGTTGAAGGCGAACCGCCACGACGAGAGGTCGAGCGAGGAGCGATCACCCTCGTCGACGCGGTCGACGCACAGGTCGTAGGCGAAGCACGGACCGCCGCTGTACACCGCACCGGTGTTCGAGATCGCCCGGAGCCAGCGGATCGGTCGCATCACGAACGACTCGGGCTCCATCAGGTGGATGGGGATCTTCACGAGCAGCGAGGAGATGAAGAGCCCGATGAGCCCCATGTCGTGGAAGAGCGGCATCCAGCACACGGTGCCGCCCCGCACGTCGTCCGGCGCCCGCTCGACGCCCGGCTCCGTGAAGAGGTCGCGCATCGCGAGGCCGTTCGCCAGCAGGTTCGCCTGCGTCAGGGCCACCGGAGCGGGATCCCTCGTCGATCCCGAGGTGTACTGCAACAACCCGATCGCGTCGGGCGACGGCCACGGGATCGCCGGATCGGGCGTCGGCGAATCGATCGAGGCGGGAGCCCCCGCCCCGGGATCCTCGGCCTCGATCTCGAGGACGACCCGCGGGATGCCTTCCAGCAGCTCCGGGGCGGTCCGATCGATGGTCTCGAGAAGACCGGGACCGGCCACGACCGCGGCCGGACGACTGTTGGTGACGATCGCCGCGAGGCGATCACCCCCGCCACCGGCCCGGGGCGGATGGGCGGTGACCGCCATGGCTCCCATGCGAAGGCAGGCGAGGAAGGCGACCGCGTACTCGAGGCCGTTCCGTTCGGGGATCAGCACCGCCCGGCCAGCGAGCCCGTCGGCATGCAGGCGGCTCGCCAGGCGTTCGACCTCGACGAGCAGGCGTCCTCGTCGGAGCCCCGATTCAGGTCGATCCTCCCGCCCCAGCGTCGTCACCGCGAGCGACGCGGGAGGGGCTGGATCCTCGAACAGGAGCCGTGGTATGGAATCGGGGCCGTCCATGGCTTCTTCATGCTAACCCCCCGACGCCCGCACGGACCCACCCGCGATTGTCTCGATTCCGCGATACTGATCCTCGACGACCGCACCCTGGAAACCACAGACATGGACTACACGCCCCCCGGACGCTTCAAGACCCCGGAAGCCTTCGACGCCCGCTGGCGGGAGCTGGACCCCGACGGCGAACTCGGCATCGACCTCGACGTCGAGGGCGGCGAACCGCTCGCCGCGTCACTTGAGGTCGCGGGCCCCGACGGCGAACCCCGGCGGATCGGCAACCGATTCGCCGTGCATCCGATGGAGGGCTGGGACGGCACCGAGGACGGCGCCCCTTCCGAGGACACGCTTCGACGGTGGCGTCGATTCGGGGAGAGCGGTGCGAAGCTGATCTGGGGTGGCGAGGCGTACGCGGTCCAGCCCGATGGACGGGCCAATCCGAACCAGCTCCACCTGAACCCCGATCCCGGCGTCGACAACCTCGGCCGCATGTCGTCGCTGCTGGAGACCCTGAAGGCCGGACACGCGGAACACCACGAGACGACCGACGACCTCCTCGTCGGCCTGCAACTCACCCACTCCGGCCGGTTCTGCCGCCCCCACGGCACCCGGATGAGCCCGCGCATCGCCGAACTCAACCCGGTGCTCGCGCAGAAGTACGGCCTCGACACCTCGGTGCACATCCTGACCGACGGCGAGCTGCGGGCGATCTCCGACAACATGGTCGAGGCGGCCTGCCTCGCCGCCGACGCCGGCTTCGACTTCGTCGACGTCAAGTGCTGCCACGGCTACCTGCTGCACGAGCTTCTGGGTGCCCACACGCGGTCGGGCGACCATGGCGGGTCGTTCGAGAATCGCACGCGTCTCTTCCGCGACACGGTCACCGCAATCCGGAACGAGCGGCCCGACCTCATGATCGGCTGCCGGGTCTCGATCACCGACACCTACCCGATGTTCCGCCGCGAGGGCGATGCGATCGGCTATCCGAAGGACGTCGAGACGCACCTCCCCTGGCGGCACCAGTTCGGCGTCAACCAGCACGAACCGACGTCGAGCGACTTCACCGAACCGAAGGCGTTCCTCGAACTCTGTCGCGACCTCGGCGTGTTCATGGCGAACCTCACGGTCGGCAGCCCCTACTACTGCCCTCACCTGCAGCGGCCCGCCGCCTACCCGCCCAGCGACGGCTACCTGCCGCCGCGAGATCCGCTGTGCGAGGTCCAGCGACACCTCAAGGTCGTCCGGACCATCCGGGCCCTCGTGCCCGACCTGCCGCTGGTCGGCAGCGGCTGGTCGTACCTGCAGGAGTGGCTCCCCGCGGTCGCCCGCCACGAGGTGCGGATGAACATGGTCGACATGGTCGGCCTCGGCCGGTCGATGCTCTCGTACCCGACCCGGCCCGCCGACGTCGTCGCCGGGCGCGAGCTCGATCGCAAGCATCTCTGCCGGACCTTCAGCGACTGCACGACGGGTCCGCGGAACGGCATGGTCTCGGGCTGCTACCCGCTCGACGAGCACTACAAGTCGCGACCGGAGGCGGTCGAACTCAAGGTCCTGCGCAAGGAGGCGTCCCAGGCATGAGCGACAAACACGCAGAGACCGCCCGCTTCGCCGAACTCGACGCCCGACCGTTTCCCGGCCGGGTCGCGGGCTACCTGCGGTACATGGGCCCCGGCTATCTCCAGTCGGCCATGACCCTCGGCGGCGGCAGCGCCTTCGCCGCCCTGTTCGCCGGGGCCGCGTTCGGCTACCAGCTCCTCTGGGTCGCGCCCACCGCCATGCTGCTCGGGATCATCGTCATGTCCGCGGTCGCGTGGCAGACGCTCTCGACCGGCGAGGACCCGTACGACGCCCTCAAGGCCCGCGTACATCCCGTCTTCGCCTGGATGTTCGCCTGGGGCGGTCTTCTCAGCTCGATCATCTGGCAGTTCGCCCAGTACGCGCTCGCCGGCGCGATGATCGGCCTCCTCTTCGGGACCTCGGCCATGACCGGTGGCGTCATCGCGCTTGCGTGGTGCCTGGCCGTGGGGCTCCTGCACGGCAAGGCGCGGGGCTTCATCCGCGGCTATGAACTGATCCTCACCGGCATGGTCTGGTTCATCGTGGTCTCGATGGCGGTCGTCGTGTTCCGCACGGGCATCCCCAACCCCGGCGACATGCTGGCGGGCTTCATCCCCTCGATCCCCGAGGACTGGGAGGGCGTGAACGCCGCCGGCGACCCCGCCTCGATCGACAGCCTGACCGTGATCGTCAGCGGCCTCGCGGCGGCGGTCGGGGCGAACATGCTCTTCGTCTATCCCTACACGCTTCGCAAGAACGGCTGGGGCCGGGCGCACCGTCGGCTCGCCCGCTACGACCTCGTCTTCGGGATGTTCATCCCCTTCTCCCTCGCGGTGAGCCTGATGGTGATCGCGAGCGCCGCGGTCTTCCACTTCGGCGACGCGGGGTTCGGCGGGGCGAAGATCCCTCCCGCGAAGGCCGCCGAGATCTTCGCCGCCCCCGAGCGGCTCGGGCCGGTGATCGGGAAGTGGATCTTCGGGCTGGGCATCCTCGCGATGGCCCTGTCATCGATCACGATGCAGATGCTCGCCTCCGGCTTCGCCGGCGTGAAGCTCTTCGGGGTGAAGGAGGATTCGGTCGGGCACAAGGTCTTCATCGTGCTTCCCGCGATCGGATTCCTCGGGGCCGTCTTCTGGGGCGACATCGCCCCGTGGGTCGCGGTCCCGACGAACGTGATCTGCGGGCTCTTCCTCCCCGTCTCCTACCTCGGCTTCACGCTGCTGCAGCGGAATCGCGCCTTCCTGCGGGACGACGTCCCCCGGGGTGGACTGGCGACCGCCTGGATCGGCGGCATGGCGGTGGCGACCATCGTCCTGACCGTCTTCCTCGCCACCGTCGTGGTCCAGCAGGGACCCGGGTTCGTCGATCGCGTGCTGGGAGGCGGATCATGAGGAGCATCGACACCAGCATCGGACCGATCGACCTGCCCGAGGATCCATGGGCGGACCTGCAGGTCGGGATCGACGACCAGGCGCCGCTTCCCCGGCTCTGCTACGCGGCCACCCGGGTCGTCATGTCGAACGACTACGCGAAGATCGACCACGCCCCGGATCGGCGCGGAGGTGGGGACGAGATCGCGGCGAACATCGACTGGGACGCGACGATGGACCTGCGGCGACGAATCGCCGCCACCGGCATGGGCATCGCCGAGGCGATGGACACCGCCCAGCGATTCGATCTCGGCTGGCCGGCGGCCCGCGAGCTCATCGAACGGACCGGGGGCCTCGACCTTCCCGCCGGCTTCTGTGCCGGGGCGAGCGTCGACCACCTCGAGAAGGCGGAGACGACCGTCGAGCTGGTCGACGGCGTGGTCGAGCAGATCCACGTCATTCGCGAGGCCGGCGGGGTGCCCGTGGTCCTCCCGATGCCGCGACTCTGCGAACTGGGCCTCGACGAGGACGGCTTCGCCGCGGTGTACGACGACATCGCCCGGCATGCCGGCGACGGGCCCCTGATCGTCCACTGGCTCGGGCCCATGTTCCTGCCCGCCCTCGAGGGCTACTTCCCGGGCGAGTCGTTCCTCCGGATCATGCGGGCCAATCCCGAGCGGTATCGCGCCGCCAAGCTCTCGATGCTCGACCACGATCTCGAGGTCCGCCTGCGACGCGATCTCCTCGAACGCGACCAGATCATGATGACCGGCGACGACTTCCACTTCGGCCGGCTGATCGCGGGCGAACCCGGCGTCGAGCCGCTTCGGACCGTGGAGTTCGACGGCCACGAGGTCCCGATCGGCGACTTCAGCCACGCCCTGCTCGGCATCTTCGATGCCATCGCCGTCCCCGCCGCCCTCGCCCTCCGTCGGCTCGCGGTCGGCGACCGAGCGGCCTACGACCGGATCATGGTCGAGTGCGAGCGACTCGGCCAGGCGATCTTCGAGGCGCCGACCCGGCACTACAAGACCGGGCTCGCGTTCCTCGCGTGGCTCGACGGCCGCCAGGCCAACCCGATGCTCGTCAATCACGAGGAGCGAAGCCGGCCCCCGGAACGACTGCTCGAGTACCTCGCGATCGCGGCCGCGGCCGGGGCGCTGGAGGACGTCGCCGGCGTGGAGCAGCGACTCGGAAGGATCGGGGACGTCGCCCGCGGGCGGCCCTCCGGCCTCGGGGACCTCGCCGGAGGCGCCGCCGGCATCCGCCGCGCAAGAGGTCGCTCGTGAAGCCCACTCGGTGCGCTACGCCCCTCGCGGCGTGCCTCGTCGCCGCCCTCGCCGGCTGCGACGGCGCCCCCTCGACGATCGAGCAGGCGATGCGCGAGAACATGACCGTGCTCGCCGAACGGAATCCGGCGTCCGCGCTGGCGTGGAACGACTGGCTCGCCCGACACCATGCGACCATGCTGCTCGAGCCGGATCCACCGGACATCGAGGTGGTCGACCTGTCCGGACCGTTCGACGCGACCGCGTACGCGGCGCCGATCCTCCCCGCGAAGAGACATCCCGACGCCCGGCATCGACATCCGATCATGTCCGCCCCGCCCGATCACGTCGCGGCATCCGACCTGCCGACGCGCCGCGAGTACGTCGACGCCCCCCACCGTCGCCCGACGCCGCTCGGATGGGTCGAGAACGGGCTGGACGCCTACCTCGCCGAGGTGAACGGGTCGGTCGCCCTTCGCTTCCCCGACGGCGAACTCGCCTGCCTCGACTGGGTGCGCACCAACGAGCGCCCCTACACGAGCCTCGGCCGCCGACTGATCGAGGAGGGGCACGCTCCCGCGGATGGGATGACCCTCGAGGTGATCCGGTCGCTCCACCGGTCCTCCCCGTCGCTCGTCGAGTCGCTCATGCTCGACAACGACCGCGTCGTCTACTTCCGGAGGATCGAACCCGACCGATGGCCGCAGGCGTCGACCGGCGCCGTGCTGGTGCCGGGTCGCTCGGTCGCGGTGGACCCGGACGTGATCCCGCTCGGCAGCGTGGTGGTCGTGGAACGAGCCGACGGCGAACGCCTGGTCGCGACCGCCGTGGACATCGGCGGGGCGATCGTCGATCGCCGGATCGACCTGTTCCTCGGCAGCGGTCCCGCGGCCGTCGTCGAGGCGGGCGGCCTCGTCGAGCCCGTCCGGGTCCGGGTGCTTCGACCCGCCCTTCGGCCCTGAGCCGGTCGACCCCGGGCCGCGGGCGCATCAACCCAGAAGCAGGCGCTCGACCGCGGGGATCGAGAGGGTGACGATCCATCCGCCCACGACCGCCATCGCCAGGGCGACGCCAACGAGCATGGCGACCTCGGCCCCCAGGATCGTCGAGATGCGGAGACGTCCCGCCCCGATCATCCTCATCGTCTCGATCTCGGCTGCGCGGATCCTGATCGAGAGGGCGAGCACCACGAGGACGAGGAGCAGGGTGGCGATCGCCACGACCCCCAGCACCGCCATGAGGATCCGCCGGATGCGGAAGACCTCGACGAGCAGTCGATCGACGACCTCGGTCGCCCGGACCAGCTGGACGTCGAGCAGGCCGGCATCGGCCCGTCCCAGCAGGATGGTCTCGGCCCGGTCGTCGGACGGCACGATGATCGCCGCGGTCACCGGACGGTCCTCGAGCGGACCGTGGAAGTGGAAGCTCGCCCGGTTCTCGTCGGTGATCTCGACGAACTCCTTCACGGCGGCGGAACCGATCACGACATCGTCCTCGGTCCGCCCCATCACCAGGTTCGGATTCGTCTCCTCGAGGAGATCGTCGTGGCCATGGGCCAGCCCCTGGACGATCCAGCTCGTCGCGAGCGACGCGAAGACCGCACGGTCGTCGGCGGTGCCGGTCGGCTCGAGGATGCCCACGACCCGCATGCGAAGCGGATAGGCCCCGGCGAGATCGAACATCTCGCGAGGCTCGGTGGTGATCCGGTCGTCGACCGAGACCCCCTCCCGACGCGCGACCTCGTGTCCGACCACGCACTCACCCGCGACCGCGAAGGGACGGCCGTCGCTGCAGGCGAGATCGCGAAACCGCAGGTACTCGGGATTCACGCCCACCAGCGGCGCTCCCTTCACTCGATCCCCCAGGACGATCGGAAGCGTCCGTCCGAGATCCGAGCCGGCGAGCGCGTCGAGTTCCCCCATCGTGGTCGACCGATCGGGCGGCTTCCGGAAGTAGAGCGCGGAGAGGACGAGATCGATCGGCGCGCCGGGAGCCCCCGCCACGAGCGGCGTCGAACCGGCCCGGGCGCGGAGGGCACGACCACCGGCATCGACCACGCCGTCGACCGCGATCGGGAGGAAGGCGACCAGCGCAAGGGCCAGCACGATGAGGAGGCTCCGCCCCGCATGGTGCACCGCATGGCGGCGGGCGAGATGGATGGCGTGCCGAAGCCCCGTCATGCCGACTCCTCGCCTTCGACCGCCACCGCGTGCCCGAGATCGACGACGTCGTCGAAGGCGTCGAGCAGGTCGTGGTCGTGGGTGACCGCGAGGACCGCCGCCTCGCGATCCCGCGCGGCCTCGATCAGCTCGTCCAGAATCACCCGCTTGTTCGCCGGGTCGAGGTTCCCGGTCGGCTCGTCGGCGAGGACGAGGCCCGGTCTCGTGACGAGCGCCCGGCAGATCGCGGCGCGTTGCCGCTCGCCCTGGCTGAGTCGCGCGACGGGACGTCGCCGCAGGGCCGCGATCCCGAGTCGGTCCATCAACTCCTCCGCCGTCTCCCGGGCCTCGGCGTCGAGCGGCCCCGCGCCGAGGCGGAACGGGAGCAGGACGTTTCCGAGGACGTCGAGGTGGTCGAGGAGCCGGAAGTCCTGGAAGACGACGCCGATCCGTGCGAGCCGGAGTCGCCGGCGATCCTCCGCCGGCATCCGATCGAGGCGATGTCCGTCGAATTCGACCTCGCCGCTCCTCGGTTCGAGGATCCCGGCGGCCAGCTTGAGGAGGGTGGTCTTCCCGCAACCGCTCGGGCCGATGATCGCCATCGAGCGTCCCGCTGCCAGCCCGAGGTGCGGCACCTCGAGGCTGAACGCCGGCCCGTCCGCAGCGGTCGGGTAGTCGAATCGGACGCCGTCAACTCGAAGCATGCGTGACCCTGGGAGACGGGAGGCGGAACGCCGATAGGGTACCGTCGAACTGGAGACCCGAACCATGAGAGTCCTGCCTGCCGTCCTTCCGCTGGTCCTCCTCGCCCTGCTCGGGTGCGGTGATCCATCCGCCCCCTCGCGACCGTCGGGATCGCCTCCCGTCGTGGTGGCGTCGAACCACCCGCTCGCGTTCTTCGTCGAGCGACTCGCCGGCGATCGCGTGGAGGTCCGACTCCCGGTGCCCGCGGGCGTCGATCCCGAGACGTGGCGACCGACCGGGGACGACGTCGCCGAGATGTCCGAGGCGGACCTCGTCGTGCTCAACGGGGCCGGATACGAGTCGTGGCTCGACACCGCGAGTCTCCCGGCCGACCGCGTGCTCGACTCGAGCAGCGGATTCCGCGACCGGTACCTCCCCGGCGAGGGCGGCGTCCACTCCCACGGCCCCGGCGGCGAACATTCGCACGCAGGGACGGCCACCCACACCTGGCTCGATCCGGATCTCGCGATCCTCCAGGCCCAGGCGATCCTCGAACGCCTCTCCTCGATCATCCCCGCCGAGCAGGATGCGATGCAGTCCAACTTCGGCGTGCTTCGGCGCGAGCTGCTCGCCCGAAGCGCCGGACTCGAACAGGCGGTGAACGCGAGATCGACGACCCCCGTCGTCTTCAGCCACCCCGTCTACCAGTACCTCCAGCGGCGATACCGCATGAACGGCGCCGCGGTCGACTGGGCGCCGGACGTGACGCCGGACGAGGCGGACATCGCGGAACTCGACGACCTCGTCGCCGGCCAGCCCACGAAGTGGTTCGTCTGGACGAGCGAACCGAGCCCGGCGAATCGGGCTCTCCTCGAGGCACGGGGGATCGAGTCGGTGGTCTTCGATCCCGCAGGAGCCCGCCCGGCGGACGGGAACTACCTCGACGTGCTCGACCGGAACGTGGAGGCCGTTCGCCGGATCTACGGCGTCGAGCCGGATTCCGACGGCTGACAGACGAAGACGCGGGTTCGTCGCCCCAGTCTCCATCCATGGACCTCGAGCACTCCGTCGGCGACGTCCCCGGTCGGCTGCAGCCGATCGGAGAGTCGCCGCGTCCATTGGTCGACGTCGATCGCCGAATCGCGGGTGCGCACGACCACGCGACCGAGACCGCCCGCCCCGGCCCGTCCCGAATCGCCGAGGATCGCCTCGATCCGCCGGGCGACCCGATCGGGGCGAGGCCCCTCGACCGCGAGGATGCGGTGAAGGCTCGTCCACGCCCGGGATCCCCGCGACGACGAGGCGTCGACCTCCCGCAGGTCGACGAAGCCGACGCCCAGGCCCGCCGCGAGTTCCCGAAGCGGGACGCCCGCGCCTTCGGCCCGCCACGCCGTCGCAGCCAGTCCCGCCCGTTCCACCGCGGGATGGAACAGGACGAGGCCGAGGACGCCGGCATCGGACAGTGATTCCCAGCCGATCGATGCGTCGCCGACGGTCGGGAACGACGCCTCCCGGCCGGCGAGCGTCCGCCCCGAGGGAAGATCCACCGCTTCGACCGGGTCCCCGCCCGCGAGTTCGCCGGTCCACGCGATCGCCTGCACGAGACGGCCATGTTCCGAGACGATCGACACGCTCTGCCGCTCGTGGAACGAGGGGAACGGGCGAGGCAGGCCCGGCCCGAGCTTGATCGCCGCACCGACCGCGGCCCCTGCGATCCGCCGGAGTTCATCCGGCCCCGGCTCGAGATCCTCCAGCCGCCACCGCCGTCGACCGGTCGCCTGGTCACGACGGGCCGGATCGACGTGGACGAACTCCGCCCCGGGGGTCCACCCCTGGACATCGCCGACCACGACCTCGATCCCGGCGTTGGCCGCGGCCATCGCGGCGCGAACGGGATCCCGGTCGAGTCCCCGGCACGGACCCCGACGCGCCAGCTCGATCGCATCGCCTCCGATGCCGCAGCACAGGTCGGTGACGGGATTCCCGCCGAATCGAGTCGCCTTCCAACGGGCGACGACCGTGCCGCTGGCCTGCTCGATGCCCTGGCGATCCGCCCAGAGATCGGACGCACCCTCGATCCGGCCCTCGGCTCGGCGACGGGCGTCGGCGAGTTCGAGCGCCTCGGTCACCGGCAGCCCCGGATGCGCTCGACGCAGCGATTCCACGAGACGCGGTTCGACGCCCTTCCCCGTCGCGTCCATCGCCGCCTGGACGAGGCCGGACGCATCCGGATCCATCAGGCGTCGCCACGAATGGAGTCGGGCATCTTCGTCGTGACCCGGTTCGGTGTTCGTCACGGACGGGATGCTACCGGGGACGTCGCGGCCTGCGTCCGCCTTCCGGTAGCATTCACGCCCACTCCGCCCCCTCCTCTCAGGGAATCCCGAACCATGACCGACACTCGTCCCTCGGACGTCCTTCGCGCCACCGGAAGCCTCGCGATCGTCGAGGGAATCCTCTTCGTCGTGGGTGGTGTCCTCCTCGTCGTCACGCCGTTCGCGGCGGTCGCCGCGTTCACGCAGGTGACCGGGGTGCTGCTGGTGCTCGGCGGCATCGTCGGGGCCGTCCGAAACGCGGGAGCGGGGCACGGCGAACAGGGTGGCGGCGCCGGGATCCTCGGTCCGGTCCTCGCCGCGATCGCCGGCGTCGTCCTCCTGGTCGACCCGACCCTC
>JAYZBK010000044.1:0-10111 GCA_036339295.1 Planctomycetota bacterium | reverse complement strand
CGCTCTCGACGGTGGTCCTCGGGTGGTTCTCGTTCCGGACCGCCCCGAGACTCCGCGAGCACGACGAGATCGTGAAGGCCGCGAGCGTGATGATCGTCTTCCTCGGGACGCTCGATCTCGTGGCGATGGTGGTGCTGGACTCCTCCAGCGGCCTCGGAGGACTGGTCGGGCTGTACTTCCTCCACTTCGTGTCCAGCCTCTTCCTCCCCTGGCGACCGGCCGACTCGATCCGGCCGATGATCCCGCTCCTGTCGATCTGGCTGTTCGTGACGATCGTCCGCTCGGCCGATTCGAACTCGATCGCGCTGGCGATGGAGATCCTGCTCTCCCCGGTCGGGCTGCTGCCGGGACTCGCGGTCTGCGGGCTTCGGATGTGGCACTGGCGTCGGCGGTTCCGTTCGGCGGCGGTGGCTCGCGGCTTCGGGATGCTGCGTCGGGAGGTCAAGCAGGCGAGACGAATCCACGAGTCGCTCTTCCCGGAACCGATCGCCGGGGAGGGGTTCCGGTTCGAGTTCGACTTCGAGCCGATGCAGGACCTCGGCGGCGACTTCGTCCACGCATCACGGACCCCCGATGGCCGGGTCCGGGTGGTGCTGATCGACGTCACCGGCCACGGGCTCAGCGCCGCGATGACCGTGACCCGGATGTCCGGCGAGCTGGAACGCCTGGTGGCCGAGCATCCCGACATCGGTCCGGCCGCCGTGCTGGTGGCCCTCAACCGCTACACGAACCTCGTCCTGAGCCAGCACTCGATCTTCGCCACCGCGATCGCCGCGGAGCTCGATCCCTCGGACGGGACGCTCCGCACCGCGAACGCCGGACACCCGCCCGGGTTCCTTCGTCGGTCGGACGGTCGAGTCGAGACGATCGAGGAACACGGACTGCTCCTGGGTGCGGTGTCCAGCGACGAGTTCGAGTGCGTCGAGCACCGTGATCGACTCGAGCCCGACGACGTCCTCGTCCTCTACACCGACGGCGTCACCGAGGTCCGCGATCGGAACGGCACGCTGTTCGGCGTTCGTCGACTGCTCGACGCGCTCCATCGACGCCCCGCGCCCCGTTCGTGGGCACGGTTCGTGACCTCGCTGGTGGACGCCCATCGGATCGGTCCGCCCGAGGACGACGTCCTCGTGGCCACCCTCTCCCGGACCGGAGAGGACGCCTCCTCCACCGCCAGTGATTCGAGCCGCGAGGCGACCGCATGAGCGCCGGGAACGACCGTGCCAGGCTCGAGCAGGCCGCAAGGGCCGCCCTCCGGGCCCACGGCGATGCGGAACCCAATCCGACCGTCGGATGCGTGATCGAGGACGCCGAGGGCCGGTTCGTCGCGCTCGGACGGACGGCCCGCTGCGGCGGGCCGCATGCCGAGGTCGTGGCGCTCCGGGCCGCCGGTGAACGGGCCCGAGGGGGAACCGCGTGGGTCACCCTCGAACCGTGCAACCACCATGGCCGGACCCCACCGTGCGTCGACGCCCTGATCGAGGCGGGCGTCCGTCGCGTCGTGGTCGGGGCGATCGATCCGAATCCCGCGGCCGCGGGCGGCATCGAACGACTGCGTCGGGCCGGCGTCCTCGTGGACGTCGTCGACGATGTTCCGGCGGTCCGACGACTCCATGCGCCGTTCGCCACCCGCGTCGGCGAGCGGCGTCCGTGGGTCGTGGCCAAGTGGGCCGAGACCCGGGACGGCGATCTCGTGGCTCCCGCAGGCCGTTCCCCCACGATCTCGGGACGACGATCGCACGGCATGGTCCACCGCGAGCGAGGACGGGTCGATGCGATCCTCACCGGGATCGGCACCGTGATCGCGGACGACCCGAGACTCGATGCCCGGTCACGCCGACCGCGACGGCACCCCCATCGCGTGGTCGTCGATCCCGACCTCGAGATGCCCGAATCGCCACGACTGGCGACGATCGAGCGCGGTCGGTCGATCGTGGTCTTCGATCGGGATGTCGCCGATCGGATGCCGGACCGGGTCGACCGGATCGTGTCGCGGGGCTTCGTGCCGATGGCCGTCGATCTCGGTCGCGGCTCCGGGGACGACCGGTCCTTCTCCGCGATCCCCCGCGACGGCTGGCTTCGGTTGCTGCAGGACCTGAAGCGTCACCACGACGTCTCGACGGTGATGACCGAGGCCGGGCCGGGACTCCTGCGAGCGCTGTTGCCGTCGGGGCTCGTGGACGCGGCCCTCGTCTTCACCGCACCACTCGGCTTCGAGCCGAGGTCCGGTCGAACTCCGACGCCCCGGGACCTGCTGGTCGACGCGGGACTCCACCTCGCGTGGACCGGTCGCCGGGAGGAGGACCGGGTGGAATGGTGGAGTCGAGCCTCGCTCGACTAGCCGCCCCAGTCGCTCGGCGCGAGCGGGATCTCCGTTCGTGCCGGGAGCAGTCGCAGCACCCCGTCCCCGTTCTCCAGCGCCCAGCGTCCGCGATCCGGTTCGCGGGCGATCCGCACCGCGTCGATCGGTCGACCGTCGAACCCGTGGAGCACCACGGTCGCCACCTCGAGATCGAGGGGGAACGACTGCACCTGGAGATCGCTCGCCCGCGTCTCGGAGAGGGTCTCGAAGAGACCAGCGACGAGCTCGGGATCGACCGGACGCGGCGGCCCGTCGTCGATCGCGACGCTCCAGCGATCGAGATCCCGCTCGAGGCGCACGGATCCGAGGTCGGAGTCGATCACGAGGAAGCGGACGTCGGCGAGTCGTTCGCCCGTGCCGGTGGCCTCGACCAGCGATCCCACGCCGGGCAGGAGGGAGACCAGCGTCGGTTCGGCCAGCTGGATCACCATCGGGACGCCCTCGAGCATCGCGAATCGGGAGGTGCCGACGATGCCGGCCGGGCCGCCGATGAGCAGCCGCTCGCGTTCACCATCGTCCCGCACGACCTCGATGGTCACCGAGGGTTCGTCGAGCCCGAAGCGGCCGGGCTCCTCGACCACGTCGGCCACGAATCCGTCGTGCTCCACCCGACCGAGGACCGCGAGCAGCCCGTCGACGGCGGCGGCGTCGGCGCGGGTCGCGACCGGCGAGGTCATCGACCATCGTCGCCCCGCTCGTTCGAGCCTCGTCGTCGTGGCGCCGTTCACGACCACGACCTCCACGATCTCCGCCTCGTCGGGGAAGAGTCGCCGCGATCGCCAGTTCCGGACGTCGTCGTCGATCGCCCGATCGTGGAGCGCGTCGTCCACCACCAGGACGTCGTCGCCGCCGTCGACGCGGAGCCACGCCCGTCCCGCCACCGTGCGGGAACCGAGTTCGAGGGTCGTCGAACCACCCGGCCAGTCGAGGACCACGCGGTCGATCGAGTCGTCGAGACCGATTCGGCCGAGTCCGCCGGCCTCGGAGAGCTCCGCGATCGGCGTTCGCCGGCTCGCCACCAGGTCGGCGGCGGCCACGACGAGCTGCCGCACCTGGTATCCGTCGGCCGCGACCTCGAAGGGCTCGACCTGTCGCCATCCCTCGGCGTCCCGCTCGAAGACGAGATCCACCGGAGGGCCCTCGTCGAGGACGCCGTGGCGACGGACGACCACGCGGTCGACGTCGTCGACGGGGATCGGGTTCCGATGCACCTCGCCGGCGGGGTTCGCGGCCGATCCGCTCGCCGGGGAGCGATCCCACGCGATCCACGCCGCGACGCCGAGGGCGATCGCCACGATCCAGCAGATGATCGTCGCACGCCACGTCATCGACCGGCCCTCCGCCACGCCCAGACCGACATGCCGGTCGCCAGCGGTCCGACGCCCAGAAGAAGCGGCAGCAGGACGGCGAAGAGGTTCCGCGTCCCCGACCCGACGCCCTGGAATCGCGAGACTTCGCGCCCGGACGATCCGGTCGCCACGAGCTCGTCGAGTCCCGCGAGCCAGGCGACGCCGCTCAGGGCGAGCTCGCGATTGCCCGGATTCGCCAGGACGAGCCGCTGGTCGCCCAGGCTCCCCGCCTCGTTCACGAACGCGGAGAGTCCCCAGCTCCCCGAGCCGACGACCACGAGGCGTCCGAGTCCGGCGGCGTCCGCGTCGGGCGTCACCGCCACCGCCACCGGCACCGGGCGATCGATCCGTTCCGCCGTTCCGGTCTCCTCGAAGGAGGGCGGGCCGACGATCCGGGCGCCGTCGCCCCGCCAGTCGGACTCGATCCACCGCAACGGCCCCGGTTCGACGGCCGCGAGGATCGTCGTCGAGTCCGGTTCCGTGGCCGAAAGGTCGACCGGACTGGTGTGGGCCACGAGGAGACGCTTGCCGCGCAGCGCCTCGGCCACGTCATCCGCCGCCGAGTCGCCCCCGGACCGCCTCGCCGTCCCGTCGATCGCCTGCCACACGCGGACGGCGCTGCCGTCCTCCCCCTGCTCGAGGAGGTCGGGGGACCATTCGAAGATCACTCGACCCGTGTCGATGCGGACGCCGTGGGCCGCCGCGACCGTCGACCACGGATCCTCCTGCCCGACCATGGGGATGAGGCTCCGGGCCACGGTCAGGAGCACCGGGCTGCCCTCCTCGATGAGGGTCCGGGCCGCCTCGAGGGTCGCCTTCTCGGCATCCGAGTACTCGAGCCCCTGCCGCTGCAATGCGGGCATCACCAGCCAGACGGTCGTTCGGCCGGGCTGGGCGACCGGACGTTCGGTTCGCCCGGGGATCCACTCGGTGACCTCGTAGCGGGCGATGCGAAGGGCGTCGACGATGCCGGAGTAGTCGAGCCCGGAGTCCGTCGGACGGAGCATCGTCCGCTCCTCCGGATGGACGAGCACGACGCGCGGCATCGTCCCGATCCGCAGCGCCCGGATCGCGGAGGCGAGCGTCTCCTCGCCCCGGAAGCGTCGGTCGAAGCCCACCACGACGTCGTCGTCGCCATCGCGGATCGCCTGCGACGGGAAGAGCTGCCACGCGGGGATCACGGTGGAACCGAACGGTCCGTCGACGACCGCGACGTCCCCCTCGGCGACGGACTCGGCGATGATCGCGATGGGAAGCGGGAGCCGTCGCTCCAGCGACTCGAGGCTCGCGGCACTCGATCGCAGCTCCCCGGTGACCGCCTCGACCTCGGGAAGGTGTCGATTCGCCCACTCCCGCACGGCGATCGGGACGACGGGGTCGACCGACCACGCCCGCATCGCGTCCACGAGCCGCTCGAGCTCCGTCGCCTGGTTGGCGTTGTTCGCCGCGACACTCGCCCGAGCGAGGCGCCAGGCCGGCAACGGACGCTGGAGACTGCTGCGCAGGGCATCCTCGATGTACTCGGTGAACCGTCCCCCCTCTTCCGCGAGGGTCCCGAAGACGAGGACGATTCGTTCGAGGGGCTCGCGGACCGGCAGGCCGGGTGCGATCCCGTCGAGCAGGGTCGAGGTCTCCGCCCCCATGCGACCGGCCAGCAGGCGGAGGTCCTCGAACGCGTCCAGGCCGCGTTCGATCTCCATCTCCCAGGTGTCGATCGCCACCGCGTCACGGGCGACGAACTCCTCGAGCACCGTCTCGTACCGCGCAATCGAGCCGGGATCGACCGGATCGATCCGCTCGGCGGAGAGCGAGGGCGTGACCTCGTCCATCCGCTGGACGACCTCGTCGACCAGTCGCATGGTGACCGGATCGGCATCGTCCTCGGCGACGAACATCCGCACCGTCCAGCCCTCCTCGAGCGAGTCGAGGAGCTCGACCGTCGCGGGCTGCAGCGAGTAGGCCCGGGTCTTCGTGAGATCGGCCTGCCATCGAAGCACGGGCTGGGCGAGCATGACGACCATCGCGACGCCGGCGGTCGCGAGGCCGGCGATGCCGAGCACGCTGGAGAACCCACGGGAGACGGCCCCGCCGCCCGAGCCCCTCGGTCGTCTCGGCGCTGAGAGGGAGATCGCCGACAGCAGGACGAAGACGATCGTCATCGCCACGAAGTACGCGCCGTTCGAGGTGTCGAGCAGGCCTATGGCGACCTCGTCGAGCCGGAGCATCGGATCCATCGACCTCAGGGCGTCCACCCAGGCGAGCACGCGATCGGGCGTCATGAGGGAGGCGGGCACGAGCTCGGGGAGCATCGCGGGAAGCCCCTTCGCGACGAGCACGAGGATGAACCAGACGAAGAAGGTGACCAGGTAGGCCACGACCTGGCTCGAGGTCCTCGTGGACACGAGGATGCCGATCGAGACCAGCGTCGTCCCGTAGAGCAGGAGCCCGAGCAGCCCGCAGGCCAGCTCGCCGAAGTCGGGGTCGCCGTAGATCTCGGTGATCCCGGCCAGCGCGAGGATCGGCAGCGAGAGCACCGCGAGGACCGCGACCGCCGCCAGCAGCTTCCCGGCGACCAGTTCGAACGCGGACCGCGGCGAGGAGAGCAGGATCTCGAGCGTCCCCTGCCTCGACTCCTCCGCGAAGCTCCGCATGGAGATCGCCGGCGCGACGATGAGCAGCGCCCAGCCCGCGAGCGAGACGACCGCCCGCAGGGTCGCCGGCTGGCCCTCACCGAAGGTCGCCAGCATGAAGACGAGCGAGGCGATGAGTCCCCACGCCGCGAGGACGATCCATCCGGTCGGCACCAGGAAGGTGGAAAGGAGGTCGCGGCGGGCGATGGCGAGCAGGCCGCTCATGAATCGTCCTCCCGCGGCTCCCGTTCGAGGAGCTCGAGGAAGACCTTCTCGACGCCCGGACGCTCGAACGACAGGTGCAGCGTCACGAGGCCCTCGGAGGAGAACCGTCGACCGAGTTCATCCGTGACGTCCGGTCCCGTCCAGGTCACCTCGACCGTGCGACCGGCGACGACCTCGACCTTCGGCTCCCCGGGTCGGCAGGCGTTCGTGACGGCCTTCCAGACGCGGGAGCCCGGATCGCCGTCCCCGGGGACCTCGACCCTCGCCACGTTGCGGCCGCTGCCGCCGCCCGATCGGAAGGACTCGACCGTGTCGTCGGCGAGCTTCCTGCCGCGATGCATCAGCACCACGCGATCGGCGACCGCCTCGATCTCCTGCATGATGTGACTGGAGATGAGGACCGTGCTTCGCTCCGCGAGTCGCCGGACCAGCCCCCTGAAGTCCTGCAGCTGTCGGGGGTCGAGGCCGACCGTCGGTTCATCGAGGACCAGGAGCTCCGGGGACCCCAGGAGCGCGGCCGCCAGTCCCACCCGCTGCCGGAAGCCCTTGCTCAGCTGGGCGACGAGCCGTCGTCGCACGCCCCCGAGATCGCAGGCCTCCATCGCCTCGGGAACGGCCCGGGTCCGACCGGCCCGCCCGAGCCCGAGCAGGTCGGACCGGAAGCCCAGGTACTCCTCGACCCTCATCTCCGGGTTCGACGGAGCGGACTCCGGGAGGTATCCCAGCTTCGCCAGCGCCTTGCGACGCTCCGTCGGCATCTCGCATCCGGCGACGCGGAGCTCGCCGGCATCCTGCGGGAGGATGCCCGTGATCATCCGGATCGTGGTGGTCTTCCCCGCGCCGTTCGGGCCGAGGAGGCCACACACCTCGCCCTTCGGCACCGAGAGGTCGAGCTCCCGGACCGCGGTGAAGCGTCCATATCGGCGGGTGATTCCCCTGGCTTCGATCATCGTGGCGTGCGTGGTCCGCTCGTCGGTCGCGGGTCGGCCGGTCGTTCCAGGCCTCGTCCCATGGAACCCGGCACTGTATCCGCATGGGAACCGGATCGGCGATTCCCGCCCCACCGTCGGCGTGGTCGATAGAGTCTGGAGACCTGCGGAGACCCCGGTGATGTCCGATTCCGGCCCGAACACCCGCGCCCGTATCGTCCTGCCCCCCGGCGCGGTGGCGGAGGACTTCCTCGCCGGGCTGCCCGACGTCGTGGCCGACGTCCTCCGCACCACCTGCGACGTCGTCGAGGATGCCGGGCGGACCGGCTCCGCGGCGGCGGCGACCGACCCTCGAGTGACCTCGGCGCTCGACGGACTCGGCGAGGGCGTCGCCGTGGTCGTGGGCAGGGGCGAGATCGTCTGGATGAACGACCGGCTCGCGTCGCACGCCCCGGACCTGCTGCGACGGGTCGGGGACGCCTGCGGCGAGGCGATCGAGGAGTTCATGCGGCATCCGGAGGTCACCGACGGGGAGAGCATGCGGGTCGACTTCCGGCACGGCGAGCGGGCCTTCGAGGTGCTGTGCTCCCCGATGCCCAACGACCCCTCGAGGACCACCGTGTCGGCGCTGGTGTCCGACGTGACGGAACTGAAGCAGACCGAAGCGATGATCGAGGAGATCGATCGTGCCGGCGGCGACCTCCTCGACCTCGATCCGGACACCCTGAACCCGCTCGATGTCGCGGCGAGGCTGCGGCTGGTCGAGGACAAGGTCGTCCGGACGATCCGATCCGTCGTCGGCTTCGAGCACTTCGAGGTCCGGCTGGTCGACCGGAAGAGCGGCCAGCTCGAGCTCGTGATGGGATCGGGGATGGACCCGCTGTCGATCGGGGAGCGGATCTTCGCCGACGAGGCCGAAGCCAACGGGATCTCGGGTCTCGTCGCATCGACCGGGCAGGCCTATCTCTGCCCCGACACCACGAAGGACGAGCGGTACCAGACGGGCATCCCGGATGCCCGGAGCAGTCTCACCGTTCCGTTGAAGCTCCGTGATCGCGTCATCGGCATCCTGAACGTGGAGTCGGAACGGGTCGACGACTTCGATGAACGGGACCAGCTCCTGGTCGAGCTCTACGGTCGCTACATCGCGATGGCCGTGAACATCCTCGACATGCTCGTGGTCGAGCGATACACCACGAACCGGACGTTCTCGAGCACCGTGCTGGGCGAGCTCGGGGCCCCGCTCGACAACATCGATCGGATCGCGGGCGACCTGCGGGACAGCTACATCGGCGATCCGGACATGCTCGCCCAGCTCGACGAGGTCATCTCGAACGTCGAGAAGGCGCGGCAACGCGTCCTCGCCTGCTCCACCGGGCCCCGGACGATCCTGGGCGCCGGCGACGAGTCGGGCGAATCGGTCGACGATCCGCTCGTCTCGGGACGTCGCATCCTCGTCGCGGACGACGAGCCCACGATCCGCGATGCGATCGAGCGTCTCCTGGTCGAACGGGGCGCGACGGTCCAGTCGTTCGAGGACGGGAGCGGCGCGATCGAGGTGCTCGAACGCGAGGGAGCCTCGGTCGACCTCGTGATCAGCGACATCCGCATGCCGGACCGGAACGGGTACGAGGTGTTCCGGGCCACCCGGTCCCACGCCCCCGGCGCCGGGATCATCCTGATGACGGGCTTCGGATACGACCCGAACCACTCGATCGTGCGTTCCAGCGAGGAGGGGCTCGAGGCATGCCTCTTCAAGCCGTTCCGCGTGGAGCAGCTGGTCGAGGAGGTCCACAAGGCGCTTTCGAACCGCGCGGGCGCCGACCCGACCTCCTGAAGCGTCGGTTCAATCGACGAGGCGTCCCGCCACCACGCGTTCATGGCCGTCCATGTCGCGTCGCACCTCGACGTCGACGAAGCCGTGCTCCGCGAAGAGGGTCTTCACCGCCGCCGCCTGGTCGTACTGGATCTCGACGAGGAGGGAGCCACCGGGCCTCAGCCGGCCGACCGCGCCCTCGACCAGCGGACCGACCACCGCGAGTCCGTCGGGACCACCGCGGAGCGCCGTCGCGGGCTCGTGGTCGCGGACGTTCGGAGGACACTTCTCCCACTCGACGTCGCTCACGTAGGGCGGATTGGAGAGCACCAGGTCGAAGCCACCGGCCTCCCCCTCGGCGACCGGATCGAAGAGGGAACCGACGCGGGCGTCGAATCGATCCCCGAGTCCGTGCGCCTCCGCGTTGCGGGTCGCCAACGCGACCGCCGCCGGGACGATGTCCGTCGCGACCACCGTCGCTCGTTCACCGGGGAGCGTGCGGACCACGGCTTCCGAGTCTCCCACTTCGGACGAATCCGCGTCGATGGTCTCCCCCACGGCGGCCGCCAGCCGGGCGACGTCGGAGAGGATCGCCTCGTCGGCCTCGCGCATCCGGGCCGCCGCCCGATGAGGTCGATCGAGCTGTCGAAGCAGGGCGATGCCGGCGCATCCGCTTCCGGTGCACGGCTCGAGGATGCGGGCCGGTCGACCGAGACCCGCGAGTCGCTCCGCCGCCGCCGAGGCGAGGGTCTCGGTCGAGGGCCGGGGGCTCACGGTGCTCGAGTCGACCTCGCATCGAC
>JAYZBK010000043.1:0-7451 GCA_036339295.1 Planctomycetota bacterium | reverse complement strand
CATACGAGGAACCGGGGCGCGATCGGGGTTCGAGGCGGAGGTTCCCGGGAGTTTCAAGGCGACACCAGCACGCGGACAGCGCGGCGTGAGGGCGGAAGCCCGCCCACGCCTCGGAACCCGTGCCGGGATCCGGGGATCGATCAGCGTTCGTCGACCGACACGTACGGCACCTCGGGGGGCCCGACGTACGCCGCACCGGGGCGGATGAGCTTGTTGCTCTTCAGGTACTCGATGCAGTGACCGGTCCAGCCGCTCATGCGGCTCAGGGCGAACATCGGCGTGAAGAGATCGAGGTCGAGGCCCAGCGACCAGTAGGTGGTCGCCGAGTAGAAGTCGACGTTGGGGAAGATCCCCTTGGCGGCGACCGCCTCGTTCATGATCTCCTCGATCCGCTTGCTCATCTCGTAGAGCGGCAGGTTCCCGGTGTCGCGGGCGAGTCCCTCGGCGAAGGTCTTGAGATACGTGGCCCGCGGGTCGTACGCCTTGTAGACGCGGTGCCCGAAGCCCATGATCTTCTCCTTGCGCTCGAGCTTGCCCTTCATGAACTCGTCGACCTTCGACATGTCGCCGATCTCGTTGAGCATGACCATGACGCCCTCGTTCGCCCCGCCGTGCAGCGGCCCGCGAAGGGCGCCGACCGCGGCCGAACAGGCGGAGTAGAGATCGCTCAGGGTCGAGATCACGACCAGCGAGGTGAAGGTCGAGGCGTTGAAGCCGTGGTCCGCGTGGAGGACGAGGCAGACGTCGAGGGCCCGGACCATGGTCTCGGTGGGCTCCTCGCCTCGAAGCATCCAGAGGAAGTTGCTCGCGATCGAGCGGTCGGCGTCCGGCGCGATGATCTCCTTGCCCTTGCGGTGTCGGTCGAACGCCGCGATGAGGGTCGGGGTCTTGGCCACCAGGCGGACCGCCTTGCGGATGTTCGCCTCGTCGGAATCGTCGTCGGCCTCGGGATCGTGGAGCGAGAGGGCGGAGACGAGCGTCTGGACGCTGTGCATCGGCGAGGCGTCGGCCGGGATCGCCCGGATCATGTCGAGGACCCCGTCGGGGACCGAGTACTCGGCCCGCAGGGTCGACTCGAACGCGGCGAGCTCGTCCGCCTTCGGCAGGCGACCGTTCCACAGCAGGAAGGTGGTCTCCTCGAAGGTCGAGTTCCGGGCGAGGGAATCGATGTCGATCCCGACGTACTCCAGCACGCCCCGCTCGCCGTCGATGAACGACATCTGCGTCTCGGCGGCGATGGTGTTGACGAGTCCCTGGTCGAACTGCTTCTCTGCGGCGGTGCTCATGACCCGAAGGCTCCGATTTCCCCGGCTCGATGGAGCCGGTCTTCGTCTCTTGTCTCTCTGGATGCGGCCGAACCGCCCCACCCCCTCGATCCGTCCCGCTTCGCCCACCGAAGAGAGCCGGTTTCGACCCGGCCGGGAGGACCACGCCGAACGGCGCGGGAGTCCATTGTAGGGGAATGCCGGGCCCGCCTCAACGGGGCCAGACCCTAGACTCCCCGCATGTTCATCCCCCTGGGCACCGACCGGCTCCCCCGCCGACGTCCGACGACCACGATCGTGCTCGTGGCCCTCAACCTGCTGGTCTTCATCGGCGTCGCCCTCGCGGTGCGGGGCGGTTTCACGACCCACGGCGACGTGATCGGCTGGGGGGCGGTCTCCCGGATCGACTTCCACTTCCGGTCGCTGGTGACCTCGCTGTTCCTCCACGACCCGAGCGGCCTCGGCCACGTCGGGTTCAACATGCTGTTCCTGTGGGTCTTCGGCCAGGCGGTCGAGGCTCGACTGGGCTCGTGGTGGTTCGCCCTCTTCTACCTCGTCGGCGGCGTCGCCGCGTGCCTCGCCCACATGGTGGTGACCAGCGCCCCCGCGATCGGGGCCTCCGGCGCCGTCGCCGCGGTGTCCGGCGCGTACCTCGCCCTCTTTCCCCGATCGACCGTGCGGGTGCTGCTCTTCTTCATCCTGATCGGCATGTACCACGTCCCCGCGATCTGGTTCATCGGCTTCTACATCGCGATCGACCTCTTCAGCCAGGCCAGTTCGTTCCTCGGCCGATCGAACGACGTCGCCAACGCGGCCCACCTCGGCGGCTACGCGTTCGGGTTCTCCACCGCGATCCTGCTGCTCGCCGTCGGCATGCTCCCCCGGACCGAACTGGACATGCTCTACCTCTTCAAGCAGCGGAAGCGCCGGAAGGAGATGCGGGCCGTCGCCCGCGAGTTCGGGACGCCGTTCGACCATGCGGCCGCCGGCGACGCCGCCCCCCGCCGGGTCTCGAGCGCCTCGGGCGACCCGGTCGACGACGAGCTCGCCCGGATGCGGGCCGACATCGTCCGGGCGATGCGCGACGCGGATGCCGCCACGGCGCTCGCCCGATTCCGTGCCGCACCCGAGGACCTCGTCCTCAAGGACGCCGACCAGGCGGAGCTCGGCAACCTCGCCATGGCCGCGGGCGACGCCGGACTCGCCGCCCGCGCCTACGGCGGACTGCTCGCCAGGCGCGGCGACCGTCCGACCGGGCCGGGTGGCCCCAGCGACGACTTCCGGCTCCTGCTCGCATCGATCCTCGTGCGTCGACTCGGTCGCCCCGCCGAGGCGAGGCCGCACCTCGAGGTTCTTGCCGGTCGCAAGCTCGCTCCCGAGGCCGCCTCGCTTGCCGAGGCCCTTCGTGCGGAGGCCGGCGAATGAACGACCTTCCCGGCCTCGGGCGTCCCCCGTTCGTCAAGATCTGCGGTGTCCGTACCGAGGCCGACCTCGCGACCTGCGTCGCGGCCGGCGTCGACGCGGTCGGCTTCGTCTTCGCGCCGGGGTCGCCCCGGGAACTCGCGATTCCGGAGGCCATGGCCCTCCTGGCCGGGCTCCCGACGGGGCTCGAGGCGATCGGGCTCTTCGTCGATCCCGCGATGGACGGGCTGGAGGCGTGGCCCGGCGAGTGGATCCAGCTCCACGGCGAGGAGACCCCGGAACGCGTCGCGGCGATCGCCGCGGAGACCGGGCACCGGATCGTCAAGGCGATCCCGTTCGATCCCGACGCGTGTCGTCTCTGGGACGAGCATCCCGATGTGGAGCTGCTGCTCGTGGACGGCCCCCGCGGCGGAAGCGGCGAGCCCTTCGATCACGCGCGGCTGGCCGACGTGCTGCCCGACCTCGAGACCCCGGTGGTGATCGCCGGCGGCCTCGACCCCGACACCGTCGCGGACGTGGTCCGCGATCACCGACCGTTCGGGGTGGATGTCTCCAGCGGCGTCGAGTCGACCCGCGGCGTCAAGGACCACGACCGGATCAGGGCGTTCGTCGCGGCGGCAAGGGGCGCCTGAGCCGGGTCAGCTCGTCGACAGCTCGACGACCGGCGCCAGAGGGACGACGGAACCGCCCTTGCCCGCGATCCAGTCCCGGAGTTCGTCGCGGCAGGTGCTCCAGCCGCTGCCGAACCGGATCTTCAGGAACGAGTCGTAGAGGGCGACGAGGATGTCGTCGAGGGCGCGGATCGAGTCGACCCGCTGCTCGACCGCCTCGCGCTCGCTGCCGGGACGCTCCTCCGGCCGCGGGATCTTGAGGCCGGAGACCCGGAAGAGATCGCCCTGGAGGTCGAACGACCATTCGAACTCCCCGTCGGAGAGGAGCAGGCCCAGCTTCCGCGGCCACTTCCCCTGCTGGAGCGCCTTGGTCGCCTCGATGCTGCGACTCGGGGCGTCGCCGCGGAGCGACTGGCGGCCCGTGACGCCCCAGGCGCACTCCATGTCGATCATCCGGTCGATGGCGAAGGAGATGCCCCGACCGTCCGGGAGATCGATCATGCCCTCGCGGCGATCCGTGTGCATCCAGAGCCAGAGCAGGAACAGGTTCCCGAGGAAGTCCTTCGGCTCGGGGCCGGCCTGGGCCCAGGGAACCTCCGGTCGATCCCCGACCATCGCCGCCAGCTCCGCGGTCCGCGGCGTGGGTGCGGATCCGAGGGCCTCGGGCATCGCGTCGTCGAACTTCGCGGTCTCGCCGCGACTCGCCAGGAGGTCGAGCGCGAGGTTGCCGGAGCTCACGCCCTGGAGGCGGGCACCGAACGTCGTCTGGAGAAGATCCCTCAGCGCGTCGGCCACCTTGTCGGAGGTCGCCGGCGCGAGGATCGTGCCGCGGGAGAGATCCCAGAGCATCGGGACGAGCTTGCTCGATCGGTACCGGCCGTCGGCGACCTCCTCGAGCCATCGACGCTCGGCCGCCTCCTTCGCCTCGCGTCGGGCGTTCCGCCCGAGCGGGCGGGCGGCACCGTCGCCGGCGCCGTCCTGCATCGCCCGGCGCATCGCCGTCGCCTCCTGCGCGAGGTAGGCGGCGCGGATCTCCGGGGGGACGCGGACCGAGTCCATCCTCATCGCGGCGTGGAGGCAGGTGTCGAAGACGCATCGCTCGTGCGTGAACGACTGGTCGAGGATGTGCTCCCCGGCGGTCCAGCCGGTCTCGACCTCGACCGGCACCCCGATCGTGGGCGAGAGGACGCCGGCCGAGAGGGCGGCAAGCACGGTCTCGTCGATCCTGGCCGGGGCGTCGCCTCCGAGCCGGAACCGGGCATAGGTCACGGATCCCTTGATGAACGGCATGCGACGATTGTCGGCCGACGAGGGCGGGGCGGGCGGGTTCCGGCAGGTTGTGCACGCCGGGCGAGCGGGTCAGCCCCGGAGGAACTGGACCACGCCGATCCGATCGTCCCGGAGGGTGTAGCGGACGATCAGGTCGCCCTCGGACCGTTCCCCCGAGTCGGGGTCGGTGCGCCACCAGTGCTCCCGGTCGATCGCGTGGTCGCCCATCACGATCCGCTCGGGGACCGAACCCCCGAAGTCCCACCGCTCGAACATCTCGCGGTACCGCTCGCGGAAGTCCTCGATGCCCGAGAAGGACAGCTCGCGGTCGTTCCAGACCTCGACCTCGGCGTGGTAGCAGTCGCAGAAGGCGTCGAGGTCGCTCGCGTTGTATGCCTCGAGCTGCCGGGCGGCGAGGGAGCCGATCACGCTCACGCGGCGGCCTCGTCCTTCTCGCGCCGGACGACCTCGCGGGTGCCGTCGGGCTTGACGTCGACGCCGAACCCGAGCTGCACGAGGTGCTGCATCGGACCGTGGGGCTTCGCCTTCTCCTCCTCGAGTCGCTTCCCAGCGCCGGGGTTGGCGTAGGTGTTGAAGACCATCGCCTTGATGTTGGCCCAGATGCCGCCGAATCCGCTGAAGGTGTAGTCGACGGCGGTCGGCTCGTAGCCGCAGTGCACCATGCAGTTCGCGCACTTGGGGTTGCCGCTCGCCACCCCGTACCGATCCCACTCGGTGGTCTCCATGAGCTCCTCGAAGGAGTCGACGTACCCCTCCTGGAGGAGGTAGCAGGGCTTCTGCCAGCCGAACATGTTGAACGTGGGGTTGCCCCAGGGCGTGCACTCGAAGTCGCGCCGGCCCATGAGGAACTCGAGGAAGAGCGGCGACTGGTTGAACCGCCAGCCCTTCTTCCGGTTGGAGAGGATCATCTCGAAGAGGTCGTTGGTCGACTTCCGCTGCAGGAAGCCGCTCTGGTCGGGCGCCTTGTCGTAGGCGTAGCCCGGCGAGACCATCATCCCCTCGACCCCGACGTCCATCATCTCGTCGAAGAAGCCCCGGACCGCATTGGGATCGGCGCCGTCGAAGAGCGTGGTGTTCGTGGTGACGCGGAAGCCGCGTTCCACGGCCATGCGGATCCCCGCGATCGCCTTCTCGAACGTCCCCTCGCGACAGACGGCGAAGTCGTGGTGCTCCTGGGAGCCGTCCATGTGCACGCTGAACGACAGGTACTTGCTCGGTTCGAACCAGCCGGCCTCCAGCTTCTCCTTGAGGAGCAGCGCGTTCGTGCAGAGGTAGATGTACTTCCGTCGCTTGACGAGCTCGCGGACGAGCTCGGGCATGCCTTCGTGCAGGAGGGGTTCGCCGCCGGGGATCGAGACCATCGGGGCGCCGCACTCGTCGACCGCGGCGAGACACTCCTCGACGGAGAGCTGTCGCTTGAGCACGTGGGCCGGGTACTGGATCTTCCCGCAACCGGCGCAGGCGAGGTTGCAGCGGAAGTGGGGCTCGAGCATGAGCACCAGCGGATAGCGACGACGCCCTCGCAACCTCTGGCCGACCACGTAGCTGGCGACCGTCCACATCTGCGACACCGGGACCGGCATGGGAGATCTCGCGACTGGGGGCTCGGCCGGTTCGATCGTCCGGATCGAACGGGGCGTGCCTCGGGGATCCCGGATCCTACCGGACCCGGATGGACGGCATCGAACGCAGAAATTCGTGTCTGGAAAATCCGGGATTCGCGCGATCCCGCGCTCCACGACCGGCGTAACCGGGACCTATGACGGCCCTGCCGACCCATCTCGAACCGCTCGAATCCCTTCGAGGGACGTTCCTCGAGCGAGTTTCACTGAGGTCGAAGTCCCGGAGTGGTCGATCGCCTTCGAGTACCGTCGCCCGCAAGGTGGCGGACGACGCCCTCGAAGAAGATGCTCTCGTGACCGATCCGGTGACCGATTCCAACCCCCGCAGCGACGCCAGGTCCGACGAGGAACTTCTGGTGGCCTATCGCACGGGCGAGCCCAAGGCGTTCGAGGTGCTCGTGGAGCGGTACCGGAACGACCTGGTCCAGTTCCTCCAGCGATTCCTCGGATCCCGCGCCGCCGCGGACGACGTCTTCCAGGACGCCTTCCTCACGGTGCACCTCTCCGCCGACAGCTTCGATGCGAGCCGCCGCTTCAAGCCTTGGCTCTACACGATCGCGGCCAACAAGGCCCGCGACTTCCACCGTCGGCGGCGTCGGCGATCCGCCGTCAGCCTCTCCGCCCCCGTCGGCTCGGTCGACGGCCGCGAGACCACCCTCGTCGACCTCCTCGACGGGGACGACACCGAGATCGACGCCCATCTCCTCGGCGAGGAGAAGCAGCGGATGGTGAAGCGGGTCGTCGACGACCTGCCGCCCCACTACCGGGAGATCCTCCTGCTCAGCTACTTCCAGAAGCTGAGCTACAACCAGATCTCCGACTCGCTCCAGATCCCCCTCGGAACCGTCAAGAGCCGCCTCCATTCCGCGGTCGCCCACTTCGCCGACGCCTGGCGAGCGGAGACGACCCGCGAGCAGCGACGGCGGGACGACGGCGGGAGCCCGAACTGACCCTTGCCAGGGCGGCCCGTCGTGTCGGCCGCTCGACCCCAGCGACCAGACCAGACCGGACGGACCGCGACGATGCCAAGCGACGAATCGACCTCCCCAGGCCCCACGTCCCGAATTGCACGCCTGTCCGATGCGGACGCGGAGGCCGTCGACGGCCTCTTCGAGCACGGCCTCGACGAGTCCGAGGACCCCGGCGACGATCGATCCAACGCGGTTCGCGAGCTGCTCTCGATCCTTGAGGACTATCCGGTCGAACCCGCCTCCGAGGAGCTCGTGGACGCGACGCTCGCC
>JAYZBK010000042.1:0-15808 GCA_036339295.1 Planctomycetota bacterium | reverse complement strand
CCGAACGGATCGACGGGAAAGAAACGCTCCTTGATCGCGGGCACCTGCCCGAGGATGCCGTTCGCGATGAAGCGGACGTCCGGACGAACCCTCGAGACGAGATCGTCGAGGATCATCGCATCGAGTCCCCCGAACGGATGGTTGGCCACGATCACCAGCGGCCCCTCCTTCGGGATGCGAGCGACCTCCTCGTCCGACACGAGGTACCCGGCATCGAATCCCATGAGGAAGCGCCGGCCCGGGGGGAGGTCGGGATCGGTCTTCAGGACCTTGTCCACGTACATCCGGTTGAGCGCGTTCATCCCGATCGCCCACTCGAGGGTCGGCCGGATCGCGGCGAAGCAGGCTCGCTCGAGACCGTTGCGGCCGGGGTTGTCGAAGTGGACCTCGTCGGAGGATCGATGCGCGGGCACGAGGAGTCTCCGGGACGTGTCGTCGAACGGTCGTCGGGGACGGCCGGCGGGGACCACCGGTGGGGACAGTATGCCCGGCGACGACGTCCCGCGCGGCCTCGCGACCGATTGCTCAGGAACCGCCGGCCTCGGTCGCCTCGAGCTGGAGCCTCCGCCGCCGGATCTCGAGCGCGGCCGGCATGAGACGTTCGAGCTCGCGGACCCGGGTCTCGCTGCTCGGATGGGTCGAGAGGAACTCGGGTGGCTCGCCGCCTCGCTCCGCCATGCGCTGCCAGAGACCGACCGCCTCGCGCGGGTCGTAGCCCGCGTCGGCGGCGATGAAGACGCCCAGCTCGTCCGCCTCGGACTCCTGGCTCCGACTGAAGGCGGGCTCGCCGAGCAGTCCGTACGCCGTCGCCGCGGCGGCGACGAGATGGCGGTCGTCCGCGTCGAGGGCCGCGGCGGTCCCGATCGCGAGCAGGTTGACCAGCCCCTGCCGCGTCAGGTTCTCGCCGCCGTGTCGAGCGATCGCGTGCGCGGCCTCGTGCCCCAGGACGGCCGCGAGACCGTCGGGGGTCTTCGTGTAGGGAAGGATGCCCGTGTAGACCGCCATCTTCCCGCCCGGAAGCGCCCAGGCGTTGACGATGTCGTCGTCGTCGACGAGCACGACCTCCCAGTCGAATCGACCGGCGATCCCGGGATGCAACCGCTCCGCCGCCGCGGCGATCCGTTCGGTCACCTCGACCACGAGGTCGTGATCGGGCCCCGAGTCGACCAGGTCGACGGCCTGGAGCATCTCGGCGTAGGCCTCGTCGCCCAGCCGGATCTCCTGTTCGATCGAGTAGGCGTTCAACTGGCTCCGCGAGGTCCCCGAGACGGACACGCAGGCAGGGACGATCGCGACGACGGCCGCGAGCAGGAGCGTCATCGGAACGGCGAGACGTCGTGTCATGTGGAGTCCCCTTGAACGCGAAGACGGCCGGCGGATGCGTCCGCCGGCCGCCTGCAGTGACCCCAAGGGGATTCGAACCCCTGTTCCCAGGATGAAAACCTGGTGTCCTGGACCTGACTAGACGATGGGGCCGTCGCCGACATGGTAACCGGGGAGATGGCCCCCGGCCAACCCGTCCGGTCGCGATCCCCGACCGGACGGTCGACGACTCAGGTAGTCTCGGGGCGATGACCGTGGTCCCTGTCGAACGACAAGCCGCCACCGCCCTCGAGCGCGATCCGATCTTCGTCGTGCCGCTCGAGCACGAACGCCGCGTGCTGGTGGCCTCCGGGCTCCCCGCCGACCGGGTCGACACCTGCGGCCCCGGCCGCGAGGGCATTCGCCGCTGGGCCGATCGGCATCCCGACATGGACCGCCCCGTGATCCTCGCCGGCCTCGCCGGGGGGCTCGACCCCACGCTCCAGAGCGGCACGATCGTCGTCGTCGACGAGGTGGTCGATCCACAGGGCCAGGTCACGGTGCCCCCGCTCGCCCCGGCGATCACGGGCCCGTTCGAGCGGGCGAGGGTCGCGACCGCGGGACGACTGGTGTGCAGCGCGGAGGCGAAGCTCGCCCTCGGCCGCTCGACCGGCGCGAGGATCGTCGACCTCGAGTCCAATCACTTCGCGGAGCTCGCCCGAACCCGCGGATGGCTCTGGGGCGTGCTCCGAGTCGTCGCCGACACGGCCGAGGAGGCGATCCCCGCGTCCCTCTCGCGCTTCGTCGACCACGAGGGACGGACCAAGATCGGCGCCGTGGCGAGGGAGATCTTCCAGCGTCCCTCCCTGATCCCGATGCTCCGGCGGATCGGTCGGCAGTCGCGGACGGCGCTCCTCGAGCTCGGACGGGAGCTGCAGGCGCTGTCGCTCGATCCGACGTCGGTCGGGGAAGCCGATCGCATTCCGGCCGGCGCCGAGGGCGGGCCACGCTCGATCCTCGTGTTCGGCGGGACCTTCGATCCCCCGCACCGGGGTCACCTCGACCTGCCGTTCGAGGCGGCTCGCCGGCTCGGATGCCACGAGGTCGTCTTCGTCCCCGCCCGCGTCAATCCACTGAAGCAGGACACCCCGCCCACGCCCGGCGAGGACCGGATCGCGATGCTCGAGGCGGCGCTCGCGGACCGGGCGGCCGCCGATCCGCACGCCCCGGTCGAGGCATCGGTCTCCCGGGTCGAGGTCGATCGCGAGGGTCCCAGCTACATGATCGACACGCTTCGGCACCTGCACGCGACGATGACGGCCCCCCCGGATCCCGCCACCGGGGAACCCGGTCCCCGTCCGAGGCTGCGACTGCTGATCGGAAGCGACCAGGCGCTCGACTTCTCCCGCTGGAAGGACTGGCAGGCCATCCTCGAACTCGCGCCTCCGGCCGTGATGCCCCGGCCCCCGCGATCCCGGCCGTCCCTCGCCGGTGCCTACCGGGAGAAGTTCCCCTCGGCCCTCGCCGGTCGCTGGTCGACGTGGACGCTCGACCTCCCCACCAGCGAAGCGAGCAGCACCGAGGTCCGGCGGCGGCTCGAGGCCGGCGAACCGGTGGACGACCTGGTCTCGCCCGGGGTCCTCGAGGTGATCGAACGACGAGGCCTCTATCGGAGGGGCGGTTGGAACGGAACCGCCCCCGATCGGACTGGCTGAGGCCCGGCCGAGCTAGGATGTCGTCCCATGGGCGAAACCCTTCCCGAGACCGTCTCCTTCATCAGCCTCGGCTGTCCCAAGAACCTCGTGGACAGCGAGCGGATGCTCGGTTCCCTGCAGGCCGCGGGGGTCCGCGTGGTGCCCAGCGAGGAACCGGCCGACGCGATCGTGGTCAACACCTGCGGTTTCCTCGACGCGAGCCGCAAGGAGTCGCTCGAGGTCCTCGAGGAGGCGATCGAACGGAAGGGCCGCGGCGAGATCGGTCGCGTCGTCGTCGCGGGCTGCCTGGTCCAGCGTCATCGTGCCAAGCTGCTCGAGTGGGCGCCCGGGATCGACGCGATGGTCGGCGTCTTCGACCATGACCGGATCCTCGACGCGGTCGCCGCCGAGCCACCGACCCGCGAGGACCTCGGGCCGGACGAGCCGAAGTACTGGATCGCGGGCAACGCCCTGCAGGCGGCGCGGGAGCGCGGCCTCGAGACGGTCGGCCTGACGGTCGCGGGCGACGACGGACGGGGCATCGGCTACTTCGAGGACGACGGCTCGAGGTTCCGCCTCACCCCGCGGCACTGGGCCTACCTCCGGGTCGGCGAGGGGTGCAACCAGAAGTGCGCGTTCTGCACCATCCCCTCGATCCGCGGCAAGCTGCGTTCGAAGCCGCTCGACGCGATCCTCGACGAGGCGTCGAGGCTGCTCGACGACGGCTGCGTCGAACTCAACCTCATCGGCCAGGACACGACGAGCTGGGGCATGGACATCGGCGACGAGCGGGGGCTCGCGGGGATGCTGGAGGCGATCGACGATCTCTGCCAGCGGCACGGCGACGCCCCACGCGCCCGCCTGATGTACGCGTATCCCTCGAAGTTCACCGACGAGATGATCCACGCGATCCGGGACCTCCCGCGAATCGTCGACTACGTCGACATGCCGCTCCAGCACGCCAGCGACGCGATGCTCGAGGCGATGCGACGGCACGTCACGGCCTCCGAGCAGCGGGACCTCGTCCTCAAGCTGCGCGAGGAGATCCCCGGGATGGCCCTCCGAACCACGTTCATCACGGGCTTCCCCGGCGAGACCGAGGCGGACCACGAGGCGCTGCTCGAGTTCATCGAGGAGATGCAGTTCGATGCGATGGGCGTCTTCCGGTACTCGCCCGAACCGAACACCCCCGCAGGCACCATGGAAGCGGATGCGTCCCTTGCCGTCCCCGACGAGATCAAGCGGCGTCGCGAGGCCGAACTGATGCTCCGTCAGCAGGAGATCGCCTTCGACAACGCGGCCTACCTGGCCGAGCAGGGCGTCATCATGGACGTCCTGGTGGACGGCGACGCTCCGGAAGCGGTCGAGGTCTCGCTCCCGGAGGACGACCCGGCGATCCGCACGGGAACCCCACTGCATCTCTCGATCGGCCGGTGCTACTTCCAGGCCCCCCAGGTCGACGCCCAGACCTGCCTGGCGAGCCGGAACCGCCCGAGTCCCGGCGAACTCATCCGCTGCCGGATCGTGGCCAGCGACGGGTACGACCTCGTCGCCCGGCCCCTCGAGGACCTGGAGACCCGGACGAGCCTCCCGGTCCTCGGCGGCTGAGGATTCCGAGCCGACCGGCCATGCCGACCCGTCCCGGGCCTTCGTGATCTTTTTCACGAAATGTGCCTCGGAGAGGTTGTGGCGGTCGAATAGCCCGCTACGCTGTCGGGCTCGGCACCGGGAGCGCCCTTTCGCGACCCGAGCCCTGTTGTCCTTCATCGCGCTTCGACCTGCTGTTCCGCCGACCGCCACAGAGACGACCCACTCCATCCAGACTCCGTCGCCGCATCGACCTCGTCGAGCACGACGCCCCCGAGATCCATCTCGCCCACCGCCTGGGAGCCAGCCTTGCACCCGCAGATGCCCGAAGTCTCCGTCCGATTCAGAGCGACCCCGATCGCGGCTGCCGTGATGCTGGTCGCCTTGTGGCCGTTCGGCGTGGCGTATGGCGTGGTGGGCACCGTCTTCGGGCTCGGGCTCCTCGGGCTCACCGCCGCCATCGGGCTGCCGAAGTCGGTCGATCTCATGTTCGGCCTCGTCCTGATCCTGACGCTGTTCGCCGCCCAGTTCCTCGGTGCGGTGTTCCTGGGGATCGAAGCCGGCGGCGCCACGGTCCCCATCGTGTTCACCACCGTGGCGATCTGGTTCATCCAGCTGTCGCTCGTGGCCTGGGAGCTCAACGCATCCGTCCGCACCGTCCTCGTCGGACCGGGGACGCCCGGCGGCCGTCGGGTTCAGGCTCCCGACGCCCTGGAGGCCGAGAGGGACGAAGTCGAAGTCGGCTGAAGAGCCGCTCCAGCACGCTTCCCGACGCAACGAGCCCGCTCCCCGCCATCCCGGCCGGGAGCGGGCTCGCTTTTTGGCTGGAAAGCGTCGATAATCCGGAGAGAGAAGTTAAGGTTTCTCGTACCGGAAGCGGGAACCGGGTCGTATCCGCGACCCGTGTCGACCCGCTCGACCCGGAGGTCCGACGCATGCCAAGGCTGCTCGACCCCGAACTCCATGGTTGGCCGATCGACGCCGCTGCGCGTCGAGCCATCGTGGAGAGACGAATCTCCATGCTCGGACGGACCGACTGGACCGGGTATCCGGCCGGGGTTCCGAAGCTTGGTCGGCTCGGTTCGACCGTGACGCTGTTCATCGTCATCCCGATCCTCTGCGTCGTGACGCTCCTGATCCTCGTCCTCGCCGGCAGCCCGAACGCCGCGTACGCCTTCGGCCTCACCTTCCTCGCCGAGGGAGGCATCTTCGCGGTGATCTATCGCGACCGGCGCCGGAACCTGACGCGGGCGGCTGCACTGGAGACGGGTCATCCGGTGTGCCTGTTCTGCGGGTACTACAACCTCGGGCACCGCACCGAGGACTCCTGCTGCGAGTGCGGCGCCACGATGCCGGAGCTCCCGAGCGAGCGATTCCCGGCTCCCGAGGAGGACGAGACGGTGCTCGACATGAGACGGCGTCGCCGACGGATCCCGGGCATACAGTTCGAGAAGCCCTGAAACACGCCACGGAGTCGCCCATGCTCGTCTCGCTGCTCGCGCTGGTCCTGCAGACAACCCCCCTCGCCGATGACCCCGCGTCGGTCGCCCCGGCGAACGACGAGGTCCGGATCGTCCGGACCCTCGCGATGGATCCCGAGGACCGACGCCCCATCGTGGGCTGGTGGTCGGGCTCCGGTGGCATGCTCCAGATCGACCGGGACGGTCGATATCGATGGTGGAAGACCACCGATCGGTTCGCCACCCCGGAGGCGACCGGGCGATGGCACCGGGAGAACCACGCGGTCTTCTGGATCGAGTCCTACGCGGTGCCGAAGACGCCCCGCCGACGGGCCGCACTCTGGCTCCGCGGCGACGAGGTCATGACCGATCTCGAAGGGGTGTCGAAGCCGCTTGTGTGGAGTCGAACCGCCCCGGTCGCCCCCGCCGATGCGATCATCGGCACCTGGGAGGGCCCCGGGGGAACCCTCGTCATGGACGACCGGCTCGCCTACCGATGGACCGCACCCAGCTCCTCCTCCCGCGCCAGCATCGGTGGCCAGCGAGGCCGCTGGCGGATGAACGCCCAGGGGCGACTCGTCGTCGAGCCCCTGCTGGCGAGCCAGGAGCCGGCGATCCTGTCCATCGAACGGACGCCCAAGGGCACGATCGAGTCGATCAGCACGAGGTTCGGTCCGATGCGACGAGTCGTCGACGACGAATCGGACGGCGAGTCGGGCACGAAGCCGGTCGAGGAGACCGTCGCCGAACCGGATCGGACCTGACGGCTCCGCTCGGAGTCGATCGTGCCGGAACTCCCCGAAGTCGAACGTGGCCGCCGCATCGCGGAGGCCGTCGCCGTCGGACGAACGATCCGCACCGCCCGGTGCTGGAACGACCGCATCGTGTTCGCCGACCAGACCCCCGCCACCGTGTCGCGGCGGCTGAAGAGGCGAACCGTCGTCGCGGCGTGTCGCCACGGAAAGCAGCTCTGGCTGGAGTTCGACGCCGGTCCGGCGCTGCTCCTGCACTTCGGGATGACCGGCGCCCTCCACGGGTACGTCGACGAGGAGGACCGGCCCCGGTTCTGCAAGATCGAGCTCGAGTTCGAGAACGGGTCGCGACTGGGCATGCCCGACCCCCGTCGCTTCGGCCGGATCCGCATGCGGGACGATCCCCGGAACCAGCCACCGATCTCGGACCTCGGTTTCGATCCCCTGCTCGACCTGCCGACCCCCGCGAGGTTCCGGGATCTCCTCGGGACGGGCACCGCCACGATCAAGGGACGACTGCTCGACCAGTCCTTCGCGGCCGGGGTCGGGAACTGGATCGCCGACGAGATCCTCTACCAGGCCGGGGTCGCCCCGGCCCGACGGGTCAGGGATCTCGACCGCGACGAGATCGAGCGGATCCGTCGTCGACTCGGCGCGATCGTCGCCAAGGCGGTCGAGGTCGACTCGGTCTCCGCCCGGTTCCCCCGGCGATGGCTCTTCCATCATCGCTGGGGTCGACCGGAGGAGGCGACCACCGCCTCGGGCGAGTCGATCGAGATCGAGACGATCGCGGGTCGGACGACCGCGTGGGTACCATCGGTCCAGGCATGATCCTTCTCTGGCCCAGCTTCCACGACCCCGCGTTCAAGCCGTCGTTCCGCGGGAATCTCGCCATCCACTGGAAGGCGAACCTGTCGATGCTGAGGACCCCGCGGGACGTCCTGGAGTTCACCGCGATCTCCCTCGTCCCCGTCGGGTGCCTCTTCCTCGCGACCCTGCTCCTGCCTTCCCTCTTCACGGCCAGCTCGAACGTCCCCGGATCCTTCGAACGGCTGTCGTGGGTGCTCCTCGTGACCGCCCTCCTGTTCCTTCCGTTCCAGCACGTCGCCTTCGTGGTCGCGATGCAGCGGACCTACGTTCCCCACGTCCGCCGGGCCCTCGGCTCCGTCGGCACGCCGGTCTGCCTGGACTGTGGGAATCTCCTGGACCCCTCGGACCCCGGATCGGAATGTCCGGAGTGCGGCCATCGCGACGGGTCCGCTACCATGGGTGATCGCGCCCGGAAGTCTTAGGAAGGCAGAGCGGTGAAGGTCCGCAACTTCTCGATCATCGCGCACATCGACCACGGCAAGAGCACGCTCGCCGATCGGCTGCTGCATGCGACCAAGGCGATCGACGACCGGACCGGCAAGGACCAGATGCTCGACTCGATGGACCTCGAGCGTGAACGGGGCATCACCATCAAGTCGTCGGCGGTCACCGTCCGCCACGAGTACGAGGGCGAGTCCTACCAGCTCAACTTCATCGACACCCCGGGCCACGTCGACTTCACCTACGAGGTGAGCCGCGCCCTCACGGCCTGCGAGGGTGCCGTCCTCGTGGTCGACTCGACCCAGGGCGTGCAGGCGCAGACCGTCGCCAACGCCTACCTCGCGGTCGAGAACGATCTCGAGCTGGTTCCCGTCGTCAACAAGATCGACCTCCCCGCCGCCGATCCCGACGGCGTCGCGATGGAGATCGAGCAGGTGCTCGGCCTCCCCGCGGAGGATGCGATCTACGTGAGCGCGAAGTCCGGGAAGGGCATCCCCGAACTCCTCGACGCGATCTGCGCGAAGCTGCCCGACCCGCCGCCGCCCACGACCGACAAGCTGCGGGCGCTGATCTTCGACTCGAACTACGACGACTACCGCGGCGTGGTGTTCTTCATCCGGGTCTTCGACGGATCGATCAAGGTCGGCGACAAGATCCGGATGATGGGGACCGGGCGCACCTTCACCGTGACCGAGCTCGGGCGGTACACGCCGTTCCCCGAGAAGCTCAAGCGGATCGAGCAGGGCGAGGTCGGCTACGTGGTCGCCTCGATCAAGTCGCTCGGGGACGTCCGGGTCGGCGACACCGTGACCCACGAGTACGACCCCGCGGCCGAGCCGCTTCCCGGCTACGAAGAGCCGAAGCAGATGGTGTTCTGCGACTTCTATCCCGCGACCGGCGGCGAGGGCGGCAAGCGCAGCGACTTCGAGAGCCTGCGCGAGGCGGTCGAGAAGCTGCACATCAACGACGCGAGCTTCACCTTCGAGGTCCAGCACTCGGAGGCCCTCGGCTTCGGTTTCCGCTGCGGCTTCCTCGGCCTCCTGCACATGGACATCGTCCAGGAGAGGCTCGAGCGCGAGGGCGGGGTCGACATCGTCCAGACCGCGCCGACGGTCTCCTACCTGGTCGACCTCAACGACGGATCGACGGTCGAGATCCACAACCCGGCCGACCTTCCCGACATGTCGAAGGTCGAGGCGATCCGCGAACCGATCGTCAAGATCGAGATCATCTGCCCGGAGGAGAACATCGGCGACCTGATGAAGCTCGCCGAAGGCCGCCGCGGCATCTTCAAGGGCCAGCGGTTCGTCTCGGACACCCGCCAGATCCTCGACTACGAGCTCCCCCTCGCCGAGATCATCTACGACTTCTACGACAAGCTGAAGTCGATCACCCGCGGCTACGGCACGATGGACTACGAGATCATCGGGTACGAGCCGGAGAACCTCTCGAAGGTCGAGATCCTGATCAACGGCTCGCCCGTGGAGGCGCTGAGCCTCATCTGCCACCGCAGCAACGCGGAGCACCGCAGCCGACTGATCCTCCAGAAGCTCCGCAAGCAGATCGACCGCCACCAGTTCGAGATCCCGTTGCAGGCCGCGATCGGCGGCAAGATCATCGCCCGGGAGACGATCAAGGCCCTGCGGAAGAACGTCACCGCCAAGTGCTACGGCGGCGACGTCACTCGGAAGCGAAAGCTGCTCGAGAAGCAGAAGGAAGGCAAGAAGCGGATGAAGAACGTCGGCAGCGTCAACATCCCGCAGGAAGCCTTCATGGCGGTGCTCGAACAGGAGGACTGATCGTCCCCCCCGCCCCGCCCCCGACCCGACGAACCCAGGAGTCGTCCATGCACCCAGTCGAACGCGTCGTCGTCCACGTCCTGCTCGCCGCCCTGGTCGTCGCGGTCCTGCTCGATCGCCCGATCATCGGCTCCTCGGCCGAGGCGGAACCCGCTCGGTCGGAGGAGGTCCTCGGGCCGGCCGACCGCCTGGTGCTCCTTCGGGACGGAGATCCGGTCGACGTGACCGCGGTCGAGGGCGGCCTCGCCTGGGGCGAGGGCGAGACCTCCCGCGCGTGGTCCCTCGGGGCCGTCGACGTCCCGAAGCTCCTCGCGACCATGATGGACTCGACCCGCTTCGCCGAGGATCGCCGCGCCCTCCAGAGCGAGGCCGAGGAACAGGGAAGCGCCTTCGAGGAGCGGATCGAGGCGTTCCGCGAGGAGTTCGGACCGCTGACGCCCGAGGACCCGGGTTTCCAGGAGGCCCAGACGCAGTGGCAGGGCCTCATGGAGGAGTACCAGCGGTGGCAGCGGGGCACGATGAGCATCCAGCAGAAGCTGGGGGCCGAGCAGATCGAGGAGGCCTTCCGAGAGCTGGTCGAGGCGGTCGACATCGTCGCCGAACGCGAGGGGGTCGAGATCGTCGTGCGGTTCGTCGACGTCGAGGCCCCGTTCAACGCCGCCACCATCGACGTCGCGAGCGACCAGATCCGGCGGCGGCTGCTGCTCCACTACCCCGACGCCATCGACCTCACCTCGAAGGTCTCGGACGAACTGGGACTCTGACCCGACCGCCGGTCACGCGCGACCGCGTTCGAGGCCGGCGACCGCACGGCCGAAGCGATCGGCGAGTTCGATCGCGATGTCGTCCACCGTCGGGGCGGGGCGATCGATCTCCGCGGCGATGCTGGTGACCGGTCGACCGGCGAGCCCGCACGGCACGATCAGGTCGAAGTGCGACAGGTCGGGATCCACGTTGAGCGCCAGCCCGTGCATCGTGACCCACCGCGAGACGCGGACCCCGATCGCGGCGACCTTCCGTCCGCCGACGCCGTCGACGTCGTCCGGGCTCCGGCCGGTCCAGACGCCGGTCGCGCCGGGGTCCCGATCGGCGACGATCCCGTGGGTCGACAGCGTGTCGATGACGACCTGCTCCAGCAGGCGGATCCACTCGTGGATCCGGATCCCCAGCCGCTCGAGGTCGACGATGGGATACGCGACGAGCTGCCCCGGACCGTGGTAGGTCACGTCGCCCCCGCGGTCGGTCTCGTGCCGCTCGATGCCATTCCGGGCGAGCACCTCCTCGGAGGCCAGCACGTGCGACGCCGCGTCGGGGCGCCTCGTCACCGTCACCACCGCGGGGTCGTGCTCGAGGAGCAGGAGGTGCCCCCGGGCGTCGGGCGTGCCCCGTCGCTCGATGACCTCCGCCTGCAACCGTTTCTGGAGTTCGTAGGCGTCGCGGTACCCGATCGGATCGAGGCGAAGGACCCGGAGCCAGGCGGGCGCCGACTCGACCTCGAGCACCCGTCCCACGGGGGCCTCGGCGGATCGATCGGACGGCACGAAATCGCTCATCCGAGTACGGTACGCGGTCATCGTTCCACCACGTCGGTTCCGGCGGGAATCAGGGCCTCCCCATGCCAAGGATCCATCCCACGGCCATCGTCGACCCCCGGGTCGAGCTTGCGGACGACGTCGAGATCGGCCCCTACTGCATGCTCGAGGGCCGGATTCGCATCGGTGCCGGGACCCGCCTTCGCGGCCACTGCTTCATGCAGGGCCCGCTGGTCATCGGACAGGGCAACGACATCTGGCCGTTCTCCTGCCTCGGGGTGGCACCGCAGACCCTCCACTTCGATCCCTCGAAGGAGGGGCCGGGCACGGTGATCGGGGACCACAACGTCTTCCGCGAGCACTCCTCCGTGCACCGCTCGATCCACGAGACCGAGCCGACCAGGATCGGCAGCCACAACCTCTTCATGGACTCGGCCCACGCCGGCCACGACGTCCAGATGGCGAACCACGTGGTGGTGGCCAACGGCGCCGCGATCGGCGGGCACGCCATCATCGAGGACCACGTGATCATCGGCGGCAATTCGGGCGTGCATCAGTTCGTCCGCCTCGGTCGCGGATGCTTCCTGAGCGGAAGCGGTGGCAGTGCGCTCGACGTGATGCCCTGGTTCACCGTGACCATGCTCAACGTCGCCGGCAGCTTCAACATCATCGGCCTGCGTCGTCACGGATTCACCTCCGAGCAGATCGACACCGTGCGATGGGTCTATCGCCTCTTCTGTCGCAGCGGGCTTCCGCTCACCGCGGCGAAGAAGCAGCTCGAGACGAGGGCGGGCGATCCGATCATCGACGAGTACCTCGCCTTCCTCGGCGAGTCGACCCGGGCCATCTGCACCATGCGTGGCCGCCGCACCGGTCGGACCGACGCGGCGAGCGACGACTGAGGAACCGGACGATCCGATGCGTGCCTTTCTTCGGATCCTCGGAAGCGGCTCCTCGGGCAACCTGGCGATCGTCGACCTCGACGCGGAAGACGGCCAGCCACCCCACCACCTGCTCATCGACCTCGGCCTCGGTCCTCGCACGCTCCGAACGCGACTCGAGGCGGAAGGAGGCGTCTTCGATCCGTCGCGGGTGCTCGGGGCGCTGATCACGCACGCCGACCAGGACCACCTTCGCACCAGCTGGGGGCACACGATCACCTGCCATCGCTGGCCGGTCTACGCCAGCGTCGGGCATCACCCCGGCCTCGCCCGCCTCGGGGTTCCCGCCTCGCGGCTCGCGGCCGTGCCCGACTCCGGCCGCACGGTCGAGATCGCACCGGGTCTCGCGGTCACGGCGGCGATCGCCCCCCACGACGACCACGGCACCAGCGCCTACCGCCTCGAGCTGGCGATCGACGATCAGGAGACGATCTCGATCGGCTGGGCGACCGATCTCGGCCGCTTCACGGATCCGGTGGCGGCGCTCCTCGAGGACTGCGACGTCGTCGCGATCGAGTCGAACTACGACCCCGACCTCCAGGCCCGCTCGCCGCGGCCCCCCTTCCTGAAGCGCCGGATCACCAGCGGCCACGGCCACCTGTCGAACGACGAGGCGGTGTGGGCGGTCCAGCGGATGTCCGCGCAGCGGCATCCGTCGGCGATCGTGCTCATCCACCTCTCCCGGGACTGCAACCACCCCGATCTCGTTCGGCGGACCTGGCGACGCCATGCGTCGAACCTCGAGGATCGGCTGCACCTGGCCCATGCCACGGTGCCGCTTCCGCGGATCGAGCTGCGACCAGGCACGCCGATCCCGGAGGCCGCCCCGCCGGTGCCCGATTCACTCTGGGCGTGAACGGTCGGGGCGTGAACGGTCCGAGGGATCGAACTCGCCCGCCTCGATGCCCTCCCCGAACACGACGGGCGGAGGATCGGCGAGGTCGACCGCCGCATCGTTCGCGGCCGCCCAGCGTTCCGGGTCGACGGTGAACCGTCCGATGGACCGCCCGTCGAGCGAGATCGGGACCAGGAGCGGCACCCCCGCCGGCAGGTCGTCGAGGCCCACGATCTCGTCGCGGACCGCCCGTCCCTCCTCGTCCAGCATCCGGTAGACCTGCACCGGCGGGCCCGCCACGACCTCGAGCTCACCCTGCTCGATCGCCGCCGCGAGCTGCTCGGGCGGCTCGCATTCGGTCCACCAGGCGACCGGGGAACCGGCCAGTGCGAGCGTCCCGGGCTGCATCAGGGCGAGCGTCCCCGGAACCTCGTCGTCCGGGATCGCCACCTGGGGCATCCGCCACGCCCGATCCCCCGCGACCCGGCCCCATCGCAATCCGGCGTACACCGCGACCTCGACCGCCCGGCGAGCGTCCGAGGCGATCTCCAGGAGCCCCTCGGGCATCGCGACGCCTCGCCAGGTGCCGTCGAGCCGCTCGCAGGACTCCGTCACCGCGAGGTCGGCCCGATCCCGGGCCAGCGACCGGTCGAGCGACGGGAGCGACTCGAGCTCCCCGAGCGCGAAGGCGATCGACTGCAGCGTGATCACCTCGGGGATCGACCGCCGCCAGCGAGCGGCGTCGACGTCGTCGGGGGCGGCCAGGGCGAGCCCCTCGCCCGCCTTCACGAGGGCCGTCCATCGCCCGAGCAGCAGCGTCCAGGTGACCAGGTCGGTCGACCGTTCGGCGTCGCCGCCCGGGGCGCGATCGTAGGGTTCTCCCGAGTCCACACGTCGAGGATACGCCGCTCCACGGCGCCGCGCCGGGTGCGTTACCGTCCCGATTCCATGAGTGACCGGATCCTGCACGAATGCGGACTCGCCGTCGTTCGGCTGCTCCAGCCGCTGGACTGGTATCGCGAGCATCGAGGCGACCTCCTCTGGGGTCTTCGACGCCTGTTCCTGCTCATGGAGAAGCAGCACAACCGCGGCCAGGACGGGGCCGGCATCGGCACGGTCCGCTTCGACATGCCGCCGGGCGAGCTCTTCATCGACCGCGTCCGCAGCGCGATGCGGAATCCGATCGAGCGACTGTTCGACGACGTCGTCCGGCCGATCGCGGGCCTCGACGAGGACGAACTCGCCGCTCTCGACGGGGCGGCGTTGAAGAAGGCCATGCCGCTGCTCGGCGAACTGATGCTGGGCCACCTCCGGTACGGCACCCACGGCGGCCGGACGACCGAGGTCTGCCACCCGTACCTCCGGAAGAGCATCGTCGCGAGCCGGAACCTCGCGGTGGCCGGCAACTTCAACCTGACCAACTCCCGCCAGATCTTCGAGGAGCTCCTCGGATACGGCCTCGACCCGGTGGGCGAGTCCGACACGCAGGTCGTCCTCGAGAAGATCGGCTACTACCTCGACCAGGAGCACGACCAGCTCGCCCGGACGATGGGCGAGGGCTCGTTCCGGAATCTCGAGGGCCGGGCCCTCGCCGACGAGATCTCCCGGGAGATCGACCTCATCCGGGTGCTCCGCCAGGCCACCGACCGGTTCGACGGCGGATACGTCTTCGCCGGCCTCATCGGCAACGGCGATCTCTTCGTGTGCCGCGACGCGGCGGGCATCCGTCCCGCGTTCCTCTACCGGGACGAGGCGGTGGTCGCGGTGGCGAGCGAGCGAGCGGCCCTCGTCACGGCCTTCAACGTGCCCCCCGAGGCGATCGAGGAGCTCCCCGCCGCCCACGCCCTCGAGGTGAAGCGAGGCGGGGAGATCCGCATCGAGCCGTACACCACCCCGCTCCCCCGCCGACAGTGCACGTTCGAACGCATCTACTTCAGCCGCGGGAACGATCGCGACATCTACCGGGAGCGGAAGCAGCTCGGCGCGAACGTCGCGGCGAGGGTGCTCGACGAGATCGACTGGGACATCTCGCGGACCGTCTTCGGCTTCGTGCCCAACACCGCCGAGACCGCGTTCATGGGGCTGCGCGAGGAGATCGACGCCCTCCTGCGAAGACGCAACGGCGAGGAGCTCTGGAACCGGATCGAGGACGGCAGCGTCACCCGCGAGGACGTCGATCGCCTGATCCGGACCCGCGCCCGGACCGAGAAGGTCGCCCACAAGGACCAGCGCCTCAGGACGTTCATCACCCACGACGGCGCCCGCCGCGACCTGGTCTCGCACATCTACGACGTGACCCGCGGCACGGTCACGCCCCAGGACACCCTGGTGATCCTTGACGACTCGATCGTTCGAGGCACCACCCTTCGAGAATCGATCATCACCATGCTGGCTCGCCTTGATCCCCGTCGGATCATCGTGGTCTCCAGCGCCCCGCCGATCATGTACCCCGACTGCTACGGGATCGACATGAGCCAGCTCGGTCGATTCATCGCCTTCGAGGCCGCGGTCGCCCTCCTGCACGACCGAGGTGACGAGAGCCTTCTCCAGGAAGTGGAGGATGCCTGCCGTGAACAGGTGGAACTCCCCACCGAG
>JAYZBK010000041.1:0-10180 GCA_036339295.1 Planctomycetota bacterium | reverse complement strand
CACGGTCACCACCGCGACGTCGAGTCGACGAGAGCGTTGGTCCGTCCTGGCCCGGGATTCGTGTTCTTCGACACCCATGGTCAACGAGGACGGTAGCGTGCTCGTCCATGAACGTCCTCGGACACGGGATCGACCTCGTCGAGATCGCTCGCATCGAGCGGATGCTCGCCGATCACCCCGAACGCTTCGTCGATCGGTGCTTCGATCCCGTGGAGTCGGAGTACGCGGACGGCGCGGAGGCGGTCCGCTGCGAGCGTCTCGCGGCCCGGTTCGCCGCGAAGGAGGCGGTGCTCAAGGCCCTCGGAACGGGACTGCGGTCGGGCATGGAGTGGACCGACATCGTGGTGGTCCGGGACGAACTCGGGGCCCCCTCGATCCGGCTGGGCGGTCGGGTCGCCGAAGTGGCCGCGTCGAAGGGCATCAAGGCCTGGCAGCTCTCCCTCAGCCACGCGGGGGGGTTCGCCATGGCCAGCGTCCTCGCGCTCGGCCCGGCCGCGGACTGACGCCGACGGCCGTCCCGCGGGTACGATGCGGGCATGCCGAGACGATCGACCCCGACCCTCTACGAAGTCATGTCGCAGTCGTCCTCGACGACGACGCGGCCTGCATCCCCCGGGCGACCGTCGCGATCGGAGATGGATCGCCCGACCAATTCCCGCCTGCTCACGCCCGGGTCGACCCTTCGAGTCCCCGTCGGCTTCGTCTGGATCGCCCTCCTCGGTTTCGTGGTGGCCATCGTGATCGCCTTCTGGGTCGGGTCCGAGCGGGGACTGCGGCAGGGCCGGAGCGAGGTCGAGTCGATCCGCCAGTCGCTCGGCCGGGTCGAGTCGGCAGGGGGTCGCATGCGGGAGCCGGCGGCGGTGCCCGCGGGCTCGTCCACGACCGATGTCGTCGATTCGACCCCGCCCGAGCCGCCGTCGCGGCCCGACCTGCCGCCCCTGCCTGCGGGGAGCGAGCGGCTGGACCGGACCGTGCCGGTCGTCCAGGACCGGACTCGTCCGGGATGGACCTATAAGGTGGTCCTCTTCACCAAGCTCGAAAACGCCCGCCTGGTGGCGGAGAGCATCCGTGAGAATGGGCGTGATCTGGGTATTGACGCCATGGTCCTTCGGAAGGACAATGGTCCGTTCGGTCACGTGATCCTGCTTCCGGGCTCGCCGACGGGGTTCTCCCGCGAGGAGCTCGGGAACTGGGACTGGCGGATCGACGAGATCCTGGCGGGACGTCTCGCCGACAAGTTCAACTGGTCAGACAAGCGTCCGTTCTCGGGGCACTTCCCCAAGACCTTCGGCGACTGACCCTTCTTCCACGACTCCACGAATCGCCACGCGGCGAACGAGGGATCCCATGAGCCTGCACAGCAGCCTGAAGACCAAGTCCGGCGCACTCAACCAGCACCGCAACGTGCTCACCCGAGCCGAGCGGATCGCGAAGCTCGAGGACAAGGAGGAGTTCGTCTCCGGCGAGAGCTCCCCGCTCGGCATCCCCAAGGTTCGCAGCATCAAGATGCAGGCCGGCAAGAAGAAGCCGACCAAGGCGGCGGGCGAGGACAAGGAATAGGGATGGCTCTCGCGGGACGCGGCCGCGTCCCGCCGGTCATCCAGGTCGGTCGATCGGACCCCGCGAACGTCGCGGGGTTCGTCCGTTCAAGGGGTCGTGCGGGAGGTCGTTGGTGGAGACGAGTTCGCCCAATCGAGAGAGCCTGCTCAGTCGTCGCGTGCTCGACATGGACGCCTCGGGGATCCGACGCGCGTTCGAACTCGGGGCCCGGCTCGAGAATCCGATCAACCTGTCGATCGGCCAGCCTCACTACCCGGTCCCGGAGGTGATGAAGGACGCGGCGATCCGCGCGATTCGCGAGGATCGAAACGGGTACTCCCTCTCGGCGGGCGTCGATCCGCTGCATCGATCGATCCGGGACCACCTTCGGCACGACCTCGGCTGGGACCCGAACGACCCCGACATCGGGATCATCGTCACCAGCGGGACCAGCGGGGCGCTTCTCCTCGCGGCGATGGCCCTGCTCGACGAGGGCGACGAGGCGATCATCCCCGATCCGTGGTTCGTCATCTATCCGCAGCTCGGTCCGCTCACCGGTGGCCGGATGGTCGGGTGCGACACCTATCCCGACTTCCGGATGACCGCCGAGCGGATCGAACCGCTGCTGACCGAACGCACCAAGTTCGTCCTGCTCAACAGCCCGGGCAATCCCACCGGCGTCGTGCTCGACGACGAGGAGGTCCGCCGGATCGCCGAGCTCTGTCGGGATCGCGGGGTCCAGCTGGTCAGCGACGAGATCTACGACGAGTTCGTCTTCCCCGACTCCGCCCGACCCGACGGCACCTGCCCGAGTCCCGGCCGATTCGACGAATCGACCCTGGTCATCCGGGGATTCGGCAAGACGTACGGCTGCACCGGATGGCGACTCGGCTACGCCGCGGGCCCGCGGTGGCTGGTCGACCAGATGGTCAAGCTGCAGCAGTTCACGTTCGTCTGCGCCCCGACGCCGCTGCAGTGGGGGGTGGTGCCGGCGTTCGAGCACGACAACCGCGACCAGATCGCGGCCTATGCCGCCCGGCGGGATCGAGTGGTCGAGGCGTTGTCGCCCCACACCCGGGTCGCGACGCCCGGGGGTGCCTTCTACGCCTTCTTCGAGGTGCCGCCGGCACTCGGGATCGACGGCGCGACGTTCGTCGAGCGGGCGGTCGAGCGGCGGGTGCTTCTCGTCGCGGGCGGCGTCTTCTCCAGTCGCGACACCCACGTCAGGCTGAGCTTCGCCGTCGACGACCGGATCCTCGACGAGGGCCTGGCCGTCCTCGCGGAGCTCCTGCAGGGGCGGTAGTCGGCCCGCGAATCCGGCGACCGGTCCTTCCCAAGGAACAGGCGGCGGCCCCGAAGGGCCACCGCCTGCCTGTGTGGTCTTCCGCTCGGACTCGAGCGTCCGATCAGCCCGGCTGGGACTCGAGACCGTTGCCCTGTCCGGGCATCGCGTTCGGGTCGACCTTCGGGGCGCTGGTGTCGTGCTGGCGGACGTTGCCGCTCACGTCGACCGTGTCGTCGCCTTCGCAGCCGGCGAGACCGGCGAAGCCGAGGGAGAGGGTCGAGGCGACGAGGAGCGAGCTGCAGCTGATCATGTGCTTCATCGGTGGATTCCTTGCTTCTGCGATGAGGGCCGTGCCGAAGTCCGCGTTGGATTCGTGCTGGCGGTGCCCGGTGGACTTTTCTCAGGGGACATGAGACTCGATCGACCACGGATCCGTCAAGGCGCCACTCGCCCGCCGGGCCTTCCGAGCCGCAATCGGCCGTTCGAGGGGGCGAGGGACCGCCACTGGGTGTGATAGGTCCGGTCGTTGTCGGCGACCCGGACCTGCAGGGACGAGATGGACTCGAAAACCGTGGGGAGGAGGATTCGGAAGCGATGGGAGGGAGGTTCCGTCGCATCCGCGGGGATGGAGTGGACGACGAGCCCGGCGTGGGGGACCACCGTCGCCTCCGTCGTTCCCGGCTGCGATCGGAACTCGTGGAGGAGCGTGGCCGGGGAGTCGGTGGGATCCGAGAGCCCGGGCTCGAGCAGGAACGACACCGGGCCGTCGGTCGTCCGGAGATCGATCACCACGAGGTCCCCGTGGGGGTTCGCCCGGGTGCGGACCGTCTCCTCGGGGGGAAGGTCGTCGTCCACGAGAAGGTCGTCGAAGATGGTGAGTTCGAGGGCCAGTCGTCGTCGTCCGTCGATCGAATCGACCGTCGTCCGGAGCGATCCCAGCGGTTCTCGTTCCTCGTAGACGGAGTGCGTCCACGCGGCGATCGGCCACGCGGGTTCGCCGTCCGCCGGGTCCTGGTCGTCTCGATCGACCGCGACCCTCCGGGGGAGGACGATGGGGACGCGCCGGCCCTGCGAATCCTCGTACTCCACCGTCACCCGAACCTCGGGCGGTGGTGGAGGACCGTCCGCCCCCGGGCTCGTGAACGTGAGCGGCACCTCGGCCGACGCCCCGGGTTCGATGACGATCTCCCCGGCCGGGGTGAGCGTGAAGGGCGAGTCGAGGTCCGTGGTCGACGGGTTCGCGATGTCGTGCGCGGTCCGCGCGATGAAGGCATGGCCGGGGACGAGCCAGGGTTCGGGCGCGCTCGCGGGGCGGACCGACACCTCGATCGGGACGTCGATCGGGTTCCGAAGTCGAAGGGTGACCTCGCCCCGCATGGGACCGTGCCGAGGGTCCGCGAGCGTCCCGGAAAGCGTCGCCACCCGACCGGACTTGAGGCGGTATGCCCGGTCCTGGTCCTGTCGGGTGACGAAGTCGTCCGGGAGGACAACCCCGCTGGGAAGGTGTCGGATGTGGATGTCGTCCCCGGGCCCGAGGTCGAGCAGCGTCAGGTGGTTGAACTGGCCGGTGAGTGGATGCTGGTCGATGGCACCACCGCACACGCCGAGGAGGTGGTACTGGATGCCGTCCCGGTCGTCGTCGCGATGCAGGGCGTGGAAGTGGCCGGCGACGACGGCATCCACGCCCGCCTCCACGAGCTTCGGGTGCACCCGCTCGAACCATCCGACGTTCCGGTACCGCCAGAGCGGCCGATGCATGAGGAGCACGATGGGTCGATCCGGGTCGGCCGTTCCAAGCACGCCTTCCAGCCAGGTCACCTGTTCGTCCGAGATCTCGATCCGGCCCCCGTCGAGCGTCTCGTCGCTGAAGAGCACGACGACGAGACCATGTTCGAGCCGGACGGCGTAATGGAGCGGCCCGAATCGGGATCGGTATCGATCGACGAAGCGCGTGTCGGTCGAGTCGCGGTCCCCCGAGATCACGTCGTGGTTGCCGGCGGTCGGCCAGAAGTCCGCGTCAAGGCGGTTCACCTGGGCGAGGTAGTCGTCGACCTCGGCGTTCCACGTCTCGAGGTCCCGGGTGTACCCCTGGACCAGGTCGCCCACGCAGAACACGGCATCCGGTCGGAGGAGGTTCAGGTCGTCGATGGCGCGGGCGAGGTGGGGGAGTCCCCAGTCCTCGCCGGTCGTCCGGTCGGGGAGGATGGCCACGATGGAGCGATCGAGCGTGTCGTCCGAGACCACCTGGCCGTCGATGGCCCGTCCCTCCGGGTCGAGGGTGAATCGTCCCTCGCGAAGGACGTCCGTCTTGGTGCTCGAGGGCGGGGCCGCCGAGCATGGAATCCCGGCCAGGATGCATCCGACCAGGGAGAGTCGACACGAGATCTCGAGCATGAGGGCCTCCTGCAAGCAGGCGGCATTCTGACGACTCCACCAAAAGCCGTCACCGCCGCGTGGGAGTGACCCGACGCGGCGGTGAGGAGAGGAGAGATGAGATGAAGCGCTTGGTTCCCGCCTCCCTGCTATTCGCAGCAAGCGTCCGCGGTTCGGACTCCCTCGGTGGATTCCGACCAGAAACGGGTTATCGGTACCGGGGGCCGCGAGTCGGCTCGCTCAGTCGGGGTCCGCGATCGGTGTCGCATCGCCCCTGATCAACTGCTGCAGCAGGCTGGTCCAGCGAGGGGCGACCTCGGAGACCAGCGATTCCCGTCCTCGGCCACTGGAGGCGACGGACGGGGTGGCGGCCAACGCCTCCTCGATCGCCTCTCGCCACGCCGCCGGTCGAGTCGCCTCTTCCGGTGAGAGCAGGCGATCGCCGAGATCGTGACGGCGATCGTCCCGGGCGTCGTCGGACACGCCCGCCACGAGCGCCCCGCCGATCCTCGCCTGGAGCTCGATGCTCCGGACGACGGCCCCCGGATCGGGGCAGACGACGACCGAGGCCCCCGCGAGCAGGCCCCGCATGCGATCGGCGTGGTCGAAGGTGCTGAATCGATCCGACAAGGCGGAACGTCGGGCCAGTCGCCAGATCCGTTCGTCGCGACGCCGTGTCCCGAGTTCGAGGGCGACGTGCCGGGCCCCGTGGGCGATGCCACCCGGGCCCGCGAGTCCCTCGACCAGGGCCGACCACCGTCGTTGGCTCCCGACGGGGCCGAGGACCACGACCAGCCCTTCCTCGCGTTCGGTCTCGGTGCGAGGGACGGGGACCGGGAGATGCGTGCAGCGGTCCGAGCCCAGTCTCCGCGCCGCGCGGTCGCAGAGGCTTTCCGTCGCGGTGACGATCGTCTCGACATCCCGGCGGACGAACAGGTCGACCTCGGCGGCGGAACGGGCCTCGGCGAGCAGGGGCACCTCGAGGGCCGACGCCATCCGGCTGGCCAGCCACAGCATTCCCGAGCCCGCGGCGATGCAGAGGTCCGGGGTGCGGTGATCGTCGGACACGAGGTCGATCGTCGCGGTGGCGAGGCGGTCCCGCAGCCAGACCGGTGCCCGGTCGGGCATGTTGAACTCCGGCAGCAGGCGGTCCATCACGGTGGCGTGGTCGGTCCTCGAGTCCGCGGGCGTGCCCGCGCGGATCTGCGTGGCGTGGACCCCCTCCGCGGCGAGGCCGACGACGAGCCTGCCGAACGCCTCTCGTTCCTCCGTCGATCTCGATTCGTCGAGGAACAGCGTGACGTTCAGCATGGCCCACCCGCTCCGGAACCGCTGGCGGCGGGGAACGCGTCCCTCATCTCGCGGGGAATCCTCGTCGGGCGACGCGATTCGAGGTCGACGTAGGCCCACCGGGTGGTGGCCAGGCAGATGGCCCGTGGCTTCCCCGGTTCGACGATCGCGGTGAGCCGGGTGACGCTCGTGCGAGTCCAGGAATCGAGCCAGGTCGCGGCGTGCAGTTCGTCGCCGTCGAACGCCTCGCCCCGGTAGTCGATCTCGTGACGCGCGACGAACCACATCCGGTTCGATTCCAGCATGGTGGCCCGGGTGAAGCCGGCCTGGTCGGTCGCCAGCTCGGCCAGTCGATCGATCCACCGGACGTACTCCGCGTTGTTCACGTGCGGCACGCCTCGACTCGTGCCGTCGGAGCCGACCGCGATCCGGGCCGTGAACGCGGCCTGCGGGACGTCGAGCCCGAGGTCCTCGAAGACGTTCCCGGCACGAATCGCCGGTTCGAATCGCGTGGCGGTCACGGGGTGTCCTCCGCGGGCCCGTCGATGGCCGGTTCGATCTCTCGCAGGTATCGCCAGGAGAAGATCCCGGAGGAGTGGCCGTCGCTGAAGCGGATCCGGATCGCGTAGTTGCCGACCGGCTCGATCGCGGTCGCCGTGAGCGTCCCGCCTCCGCCCGAGGCGGGCAGGACCGCGAGCGGATTCGAGTCGAGTTCCTTCCGGAGCTCCCTGGCGTCGGCCGAGGGACTCATCCGGCGAAGCCATGCGATCGGGAAGTGGACCTTCCGTCCGTCGGGCCACTCCACGTCCAGCCCGCGTTCCCGGTCGAGATGGAGATGGAGCGGCGGATGATCGTCCATGGCGACGATGCTAACGCCGATGGGCGGACTCGCGGGGGCCCCGGGGGTTCGTACACTGCCCGCATGGCTCTCGATCCCCATGAACCCGGTCGGCGGCTCCGGCACCGCCTCGAGAAGGCGGCGGCCCCCGTCTGCGTCGGACTCGATCCCGTGGCGGCCCACATGCCGGACGAACTCGCCGGTCTCGATCCCCTCGACGCGGTGGAACGGTTCTGCGAAGGCGTCCTCGCGGCGATCCGCGGCCGCATCCCCTGCGTCAAGGTCCAGTCCGCGTGCTTCGAGCGGTACGGGCATCGAGGCGTGGCCGTGCTCGAGAGGGTGCTCGGCTCGTCGGTCGAGATGGGCTTCGAGACGATCCTCGACTCCAAGCGCGGCGACATCGGCATCTCGGCGAGCCACTACGCGGCCGCGACCGCGGCGACCGGGGCGGGATGGGTGACCGTGAACGGATATCTCGGCGAGGACGGCATCACGCCCTTCCTCGACGAGGGCCTCGGCGTCTTCGTGCTCGTCCGGACGCGCAACCCCTCCGGCGACGAGATCCAGTCACCCAGTTGTGGTGATGGAACCGTCGCCTCCCTCGTCGCCCGCATGGTCGGCCGACTCGGCGGCGACCCGCCGGTCGACGCGCTGGCGTCGGTCGGTGCGGTGGTCGGGGCCACCAAGCCCGAGGCCGCCGCGGCCCTTCGGAGCGTCATGCCGCGAACTCCGTTCCTCCTGCCCGGCTACGGCGCCCAGGGCGGGGGCGCGGACGGCGTCCGCGCCGCCCTCGATCCCGCGGGATCCGGGGTCCTCGTGACGGCGAGCCGGTCGATCATCCGCGCGTGGCAGTCGAGCGACGCCGGTGCCTCGGCCGGGGAGTCGTGGACGGATGCGGTCTCGACGGCCGCGGACCGGTTCATCGAGGAGATCGCGGGCGTCGTCGACGGATCGATCGCCTGATGCTGCGCTACCTGCCCATCGTGATGCTCGTCATCCTGCTCGCGGCGCCGTTCGCGCTCGAGCGGCCCGGCGACCGCCCGGACCCCGACGCGCGCCGGCTCGTGATCACCTCGCCCCACAACGAGCAGATCCGGGACGAGTTCTCGCGGGCGTTCGAGCAATGGCACCAGGACCGGTTCGATGAAGCGGTGGCGGTCGAGTGGAGCACGCCCGGCGGGACGAGCGAGATCCGCAAGCTCCTCCTCTCCGAGTACACCGCGGCGCTCGAGGACGGGCTCGAGCCCGGCGGGAACTCCGATCTCCTCTGGGGCGGCGGGACCTACGAGTTCATGCAGCTCTCCCGGCCGATCACCGTCGAGGTGGACGGCGAGACGCGGAGCACCCGGGTGCTCGCCGAGCTCGACTTCCCGAAGGAGTGGCTGGCATCCGTCTACGACGACGGGACCATCGCGGGTGACGAGCTGTTCGATCCGGAGGGGCGGTGGTTCGGGACGGCGCTCTCGAGCTTCGGCATCGTCTACAACCGGGACCTCGTGGGCGAGCTCGGCCTCGAGGATCCGACCACCTGGGAGGATCTCGCGGCGCCGGAGTACGTGACCTGGTTGACGATGGTCGATCCCGGCATGAGTGGTTCGGTGACCACGGCGTTCGAGGCGATCCTCCTCCGGCGTGGTTGGATCGACGGCTGGAGGATCCTACGTCGACTCGCGGCGAACGCCCGCTGCTTCGCGGGGAGCAGCACGAAGGGACCGCTCGACGTGGCGGCCGGCGAGGCCGCCGCCGCGGTCTGCATCGACTTCTACGGGCGCTACGAGGCGCAGCGGACCCGGGACGCCGCGATCCGCGCCGGGCTCGTGGGACCCGATGCCCAGGGCCGGATCGGCTACGTCAGTCCCGCGGGGGAGACCGACATCGATCCCGACCCGATCGGCATGCTGACCAACGCCCCCGATCCGGAGCTCGCCCGACGATTCATCGAGTTCGTCCTCTCGGAGGACGGGCAGGCCCTCTGGCAGTTCCGCGTCGCCGAGACCGGTCCGGGACCCCGTCGGTTCGAACTGCGTCGAATGCCGATCCGGCGAAGCCTGTATCGGAGGGACCTCGACCGGTTCGTCGACCAGGTCGACCCCTGGAGGATCGCCACTCCCGTGGCCTCGCCGAACCGAGCCATGCGGTCGTTCATCTCGCCCATGTTCCGTGGCATGGCCCTCGACCAGCCCGAGCTGCTCCGCGAGGCGTGGACCGCGATCACCCGCCATCCGGCCTATCCCACCGACCTCGGCCCGCTGGTGACCGCGGACATGGTCGACGATCCCCAACTGCGGCGGATGCTCGAGGCGTTCGATGCGATGCCCGTGGTGCCGGGCCCCGACGGCGGTTCGTTCGACCTGGCCGATCCCTCGCTCCTCGCGACGGTGAAGGCGGGCTGGTTGCGGGACGGTTTCGTGGACGATGGACTCTGGCCGGAGCACGCCGATCCGGGCGAGATCCTCCGCCGCGTGATCCGGAAGGAGTGTCGGGCGCGATACGAGTCGATCCTCGAGCAGGCGCCGGACGACGGGGGCGCGTCGTGAAGGACGGGCCACCGGCGAGGACGACGGTGGTCGCCACGGTCGGGCCGGCGTGTCGGGGAGCGGACGTCCTCTCCCGCCTGATCGAGGCGGGTGTCGGCGTCCTGCGGTTGAACCTCAGCCACGGCGAGCTCGGCGAGCATCTCGAGCTCCTCGAGACGATTCGAGCCACCGAGGAACGCCTCGGCGTGCCGGTCGCCGTGATGGCCGACCTCCCCGGTCCGAAGATCCGTCTGCACGCGTGTTCCGACACCGAGATCCTCGAAGGGGCGGTCGTGGACGTGCAGGAGGGCGACCTGCCGTCGACCGACGCGGACGTCC
>JAYZBK010000040.1:0-30157 GCA_036339295.1 Planctomycetota bacterium | reverse complement strand
GGGGGCGGGGGGCGTGGGGGCGCCGGCTGCGGGGGGGGGGCGCCCCCCGGGCCGGGGGGGGGGGGGGGTGGGGGGGGGGGGGGCGGGGGCCCGGCCCGCCGACGCGGAACACGTCTTCGTGGTCGACGACGAGGACCGGGTCGAGGGGATCCTCGGCCTTCGCCATCTCGTGCTCGCATCCGACGACGAGCGGGTGATCGACATCTGCGAACGGCAGGTCGATGCGATCCCTCCCGACCTCGACCGCGAGGCGGTCGCCCTCGAGTTCGAGAAGTACGAGTATCGCGCCCTTCCGGTCGTCGACGCCGACCGACACCTGCTCGGGATCATCACGGTCGACGACGTCATCGAGTCGATCCGGGCGGAAGGCACCGAGGACGCGCAGAAGATGGTCGGTGCGGGCGGCGAGGAGATGGTCTTCTCCTCGATCGGCCAGAAGCTCCGGAGTCGCATCCCGTGGCTCGTGGTGAACCTGGTCACCAGCTTCATCGCGGCGGTCGTCGTCCTCGGGTTCGAGGACCTCATCGCGGAGATCGCGGTGCTGGCGGTGTTGATGCCCGTGATCGCGAACCAGTCGGGGAACGCGGGCCAGCAGTCGCTCGCGGTCACGCTCCGCGGCATCGTGCTCGACCAGGTCCGCGCCCGCGTCGCCGCCCGGCTCCTGCTCCGCGAGTCCCTCGTCGGCACGATCAACGGCCTGCTCGCGGGGACGCTCGTCGCCCTGGTCCTCGGGGTGATCGCCCTGGCGAACGGCAGCGACGTCTGGAAGCTCGGGATCGTCATCGCCATGGCCATGACCTGCTCCCTCACCATCGGCACCTTCACCGGCACGGCGCTGCCGCTCCTGATGCGACGCTTCGGGGCCGATCCGGCGACCGCCAGCACGATCTTCCTGACCATGGTGACCGACTCCCTCAGCTTCTTCATCTTCCTGGGGCTCGCCTCGAGCCTCGCCGACTGGATCGGGATCGCCGGTTGAGACCGGGCCGGACATCAGGAAAGGACGGGACCATGAGAACGATCACGATCGCCGCTGCGACGCTGCTGGCCCTCGCGGGCTGCACGACCGCGCCCCGACCCGTCGAAGCCGAGGCGGCCGAAGGCGTCGTCCTCGAGTTCTTCGAGGCGCTCGACGTGGACGGATTCGACCCCGAGCGCGTGGCCGACCTCCTCGCGCCGGACTTCCGGATCTACGAGATGGGCGAGGAGTTCGACTGGCCCGGGTTCCTCGAGTTCTTCGGCGGCTACCGCGACGGGCGGACCATCTCGACCGAGTGGACGCCCTCCGACTTCCGGACGGACACCGACGTCGACTCGGCGCACGTCTTCTACCGGAACCACGGGGTGTTCAAGTCGCGACGGGACGACGGAGGCATCCGGGTGACGACCCTCGACTGGCTCGAGAGCGCCCATCTCGTGCGTCGCGACGGGCGGTTGCTTCTCCGCTTCCTCCAGTCGGACGACGTCGAGGTCTCGGTCGAGGAGATCCCGCCGGGCGACGGGTGATCAGCCCTCCGCGAAGCTCTCCATGCCTTCGCAGGAGCAGACCAGGTTCCGGTCGCCGTAGGGGTTGTCGACGCGTCCGACGGCGGGCCAGAACTTGCGCTCGCGGAGCCACGGTGCGGGCCAGGCGGCCTGCTCGCGGGTGTAGGCGTGCGTCCACTCGTCGGCGGTGACGGTCGCGAGCGAGTGGGGGGCGTGCTTGAGGGGGTTGTCCTCGCGGTCGAGTCGACCCTCCTCGATCGCCCTGATCTCCTCGCGGATCGCGATCATCGCGTCGCAGTACCGGTCGAGCTCCTCCTTCGACTCGCTCTCGGTCGGCTCGATCATGAGCGTGCCGGGAACCGGCCAGCTCATGGTGGGCGCGTGGAAGCCGAAGTCCATGAGTCGCTTGGCCACGTCGTCGATCTTGATGCCGGCGGACTTGTCGAACGCCCGGCAGTCGACGATGAACTCGTGGGCGCAGCGTCCGTTGCCGTTGGTGAAGAGGATGTCGAAGTGCCCGGCGAGCCGCGACGCCATGTAGTTGGCGTTGAGGATCGAGATCTCGGTCGCGCGGGTGAGGCCCGCGGCGCCCATCATCGCGATGTACATCCACGAGATCGGGAGGATGCTCGGCGAGCCGTACGGAGCGGCCGACACCGGCCCCATCGCATGCTCGCCCGCATCGATCGGCCGGATCACCGGGTGGCCGGGCAGGAACGGCTTCAGGTCGTCGGTCACGCCGATCGGCCCCATGCCCGGTCCGCCGCCGCCGTGCGGGATGCAGAAGGTCTTGTGGAGGTTCAGGTGGCAGACGTCGGCGCCGATCTCCGCGGGTCGGACGAGTCCCACCATCGCGTTCATGTTCGCGCCGTCCATGTAGACGAGGCCGCCCGCGTCGTGGACGAGATCGCAGATCTCGCGGACCTGCTCCTCGAAGACGCCGTGGGTCGAGGGGTAGGTGACCATGATCGCGGCGAGGCGATCGCGGTGGGCCTCGATCTGGGCCTTGAGGTCCTCGACGTCGATGTCGCCGTCGTCGAGGCACTTCACCGGGACGACCCGCATCCCCGCCACCACCGCGCTGGCCGGGTTGGTGCCGTGCGCGGACATCGGGATCAGGCAGGCGTCGCGGTTCAGCTCGCCGCGATGCTCGTGGTACGCCTTGATCACCATGAGGCCCGCGTACTCGCCCTGGCTGCCCGCGTTGGGCTGGAGGCTGATCCCGGGGAAGCCGGTGACCGAGCAGAGCCACGACTCGAGGCTGCGGAAGAGCGCGTCGTAGCCCTCGGCCTGCTCCTTCGGTGCGAACGGGTGGAGGGCCCCGAAGCCCGGCCAGGTCACCGGGGCCATCTCGCTCGCGGCGTTGAGCTTCATCGTGCAGGAGCCGAGCGGAATCATGGAGTGCGCGAGGGAGAGGTCCTTGCCCTGCAGCTCCGTGATGTAGCGAAGCAGGGAGGTCTCGGTCCGGTGCGAGTGGAACACCGGGTGGTTCATGAACGCGCTCGTCCGGGCGAACTGTTCCGGGAAGTCGACCTCCGCCTCGGCGAGGACGGCTTCCGGGTTGTCGTCCCCGGCGCCGAAGCACGACCACAGGTCGCGGAGGTCCTCGACGTTGACCGTCTGGTCGAGCGTGATCCCGAGGCTTCCGTCCCCGAAGTCGCGGACGTTGATCCGCTGTTCGGCGAGGCGCGCCTTGACGGCGTCGGCGCCACCCGCGGGGCGGACCCTCACGGTGTCGAAGAAGGCGCCCTCATGGACGACGTGCCCACGGCGCCGGAGACCTTCGGCCAGGGTGACCGAGAGCGCCCGCACGCGTCGGGCGATGTTCCGGAGCCCGTCGGGCCCGTGATACACGCCGTAGAAGCCGGCCATGATCGCGAGGAGGACCTGGGCGGTGCAGATGTTGCTCGTCGCCCGATCGCGTCGGATGTGCTGTTCGCGGGTCTGGATCGCCATCCGGAGCGCCGTCCGGCCGTCCATGTCCCGGCTCACGCCGATCAGGCGTCCCGGCATGCGTCGGACCAGCTTCTCGCGCACCGCCATGTAGGCCGCGTGCGGTCCGCCGAATCCCATCGGCACGCCGAATCGCTGGGTCGAGCCGACGACGATGTCGGCGCCCCACTCGCCGGGCGGCTTGAGCAGCGTCAGCGAGAGGGGGTCGGCGGCGACCACCAGCATGCCGCCGGCCTCGTGGACCTTCGAGGCGAGTTCGAAGTGGTCGCGGATCCGCCCGTCGGTCGCCGGGTACTGGACGAGCACGCCCGCGAACTCGCGCGAGTCGAGATCGATGGCTCCGGGATCGCCGACGACGATCTCCACGCCGAGTCCCTTGGCGCGGGTCTCGACGACGCCGATGGTCTGCGGATGGCAGTCGTCCGCGACGAAGAAGCTCCTTCGTCCCGTCTGCGCCGCACACATCGACATGGCCTCGCCCGCCGCGGTCGCCTCGTCGAGGAGCGACGCGTTGGCGATCGGCATCGCCGTCAGGTCGGCGATCATGGTCTGGTAGTTCAGCAGCGCCTCGAGCCGTCCCTGCGAGATCTCGGCCTGGTACGGCGTGTATTGGGTGTACCAGCAGGGATTCTCGAGCACCGTCCGCTGGATCACCGCCGGCGTGATGGTGCCGTGGTAGCCCATGCCGATGAAGCTCCGCCAGACCTCGTTCCGGTCGGCGAGCGATCGAATGAGCTCGACCGCCTCCCGCTCGCCGGGAACGTGCTCGCCCCCGCGGAAGACCACGTCGTCCCGAAGCTCCAGCGGGGCGTCGGATCGGATCGCCTCGGGGATCGCCTCGGCGACGAGGGCGTCGAGCGTCGAGACCCCGAGGGCCTCGAGCATCGCCCCGGTCTCGGCGGCGTCCGGTCCAAGGTGACGTCGAGCGAAGTCGTCGGTCGGGTGCAGGGGGGAGCCGGCGGTCGACGTCGAACGGAATGAGGTGGAGGTCTCGGCCATGGGGATCGGGAATTCCGGCTTGAATTCGGGAGACTGGGGTTTCGTCGAGGCGACGACCTTGGTCGTCGAGTATAGGAGTCTTCGATGTCCTCGCCGCCGTTCGATCCCCGATCCGACGCTTCGTCCCCGATTCCGGGGCGGACGCAGGCACGCGGGCGGGCGGCGACGTGGTTGGCCTCTCTCGGCATCCCGTCCTTCGGATTCACCGCGATCGCCGGACTGGCCCTCGGCCTCGCCGGACTGGGGCAGCGGCCCCGGGGCTGGTCGATCGCCGCGGTCGTCGTCTCCTTCGTGGTTCTCGCGGGGTGGCTGGGGGGGCTGGCCGGCGCGCTGGAGGCGATGCGATCGCACCTGGTGCCGGTGCAGACCGTCTGGCCGGCGGGCAGCATCCTCGGGGGACGATTGGCCGCCCTCGCCGGACAGTCGGCCGATCCGGTGGATCCGGTGAGACCCGACGACGAAGTGCTCGATGCCATGCTCGACTCGCTTCCTCCTTCGCTCCGGGTGTTCGGCGACCCGCCGACGCCGCTCGCGGTCCAGCCGCTCCCGGCGGGGCCCGGGGTGTTCCTCCGGTGCTGGATCGGCGCGCCCCAGGATCCCGAGATCGGTTCCCGGGTCACGGCGGTCGACCAGTCGCGGGGCGGGATCTTCGCGTTCGCCGTCGATGGCCGGACGGTGTGGAGCATCGATCGCGCCCTCGATCCCGATCGAGCCGCCTTCGACGACGTGGACACCGCGGATCTCGCGGCGACGGCCCCGTACGCCCGGGCGATCGCCGCCTTCGCCGACTCCCGGAAGGGGAGGCTTCCCGACGCGATCGAGGCGAAGGCCGTCCTCGAATCGGTCGAGGGTCCGGGCGTTCCCGGCTATCGCCCTCGACCGGGCGGACTGTTCGATCTCCTCGTTCCGGGAACGAGGCGAAGCGTCACCTACACCGCCTCCGGCGGCATTCTCGTTCCACTCCGGCCCTGACCAGGATCCCCCGTCTCCCCGAAAGGTCGTTCCATGATCCGTCGCACCGCCCCTCTCGATTCGATTCGGTTCCGAGTCGTCACCGGTCTTCTCCTGCTGCCGTTCGTCGGATGCGCCTCCGATCCCGAGGGCGTCTCCAAGGGGGAGGGCGGCGCGTCGTCGACCGTCGTCGCCGAGACGCCCGCGTCGACCCCGGCCCCACGATCCGCCTCGCCCGACCCCAATGACCGGGGCTACGCGCCGGTCCGGCTCGGCATCCGGCCGGGGATGGGCGGGGACTCGGGCTTCGGCGTGCTGGTCCAGGGCGTCAGCGAAGGGACCAGCGCCGCCGAGGGGGGCATGCTGGCCGGTGACGTCATCGTCGCGTGGGGCGGCGAGGACCTCGTGGACGTCATGGACATGGTCGAGCGGCTTCGCGAGCATCGACCCGGCGACGTCGTGGAGATCGTCGTCCTCCGCGACGGCGAGGAGATCGAGCTCGACGTGACCATGAAGGCGAGCCAGCGGAACATCGAGAACTAGGTCCTGCGCTCGAGCGGTAGTCGCGGTCGGTCCCGATCGGCGATCACGCCATGGTGTTGCGAAGGACGCCGAGTCCGTCGATCTCGACCTCCATCCGGTCGCCGGACTTCAGCCGGATCGGCGGCTTCCGGGCGAAGCCCACGCCGGGCGGGGTTCCCGTGAGGATCACGTCCCCCGGCTCGAGCGTCACGAACGACGAGAGGTGTGCGACGAGCGCGGGGATCCCGAAGATCAACTGGTTCGTGCTCGAGTCCTGGACCGTCTCGTCGTTCAGCCGCAGCTGGATGCGAAGGTCGTGGGGATCGGCGATCTCGTCGACGGTCGCGATGAACGGTCCGAGGGGACAGAACCCCTCGCAGCTCTTCCCTCGCTGCCACTGCCCGTCGGCGAATTGGAAGGCCCGGGCGGAGAGGTCGTTCGAGCAGCTGTAGCCGAGCACGTGGTTCATGGCGCCCGCCTCGTCGACCCGCCAGGCGCGGCGACCGATCACGACGGCGAGCTCGGCCTCGTAGTCGCTCTCGCTCTCCCCGAGGGGCATGGGCACCGCGTCGTCGGGCCCCACGACGTTGCTCGGGAACTTCGAGAAGACGAGGGGGGACTCGGGCGGTTCCATCCCGCTCTCGGCCGCGTGGTCGGCGTAGTTGAGTCCGATGCAGATCACCTTGCCGGGACGAGGCACCGGGGGCAGCAGGCGGACGTCCGACACCGCGAGGGCCGGCAGTCCGTCAAGGCCGGCCCGCGTCCGCTCGAGGAACCCGCCGTCGAGATCGAATCGGTCGTTGACCCCGTGATCCAGTGCCGTCGGATCGAACGGGTCGAGAAGACCGGTCGCATCGCGAACGACGTCCCCGTCCAGGATCCCGATGCGAACGACGGCTTCATGGTGATCTCGAAAGTGTGCGATCTTCATGTCGGGAGACTATCGGTCCTCGTTCATTGTCGGTGGAGGCGAATCATGCGCTCCCGCCGACGTCTTCCGGCGTTCCAGTGGAGGCGTCTTGAGCGCCGACCGGCGATCGACGATCATCGAAGACCCTCGTCACCGTTCCGAACGGCGACCCCGACCCCCGCCCTTGAACCAAGAGCCGAGACCGATGACCCAACTGCCCAAGCCGAACGACGCCAAGGTTCTCGTGATCGGGTGGGATGCCGCCGACTGGCGGGCGATCCGACCGTTGCTTGAGCAGGGCAAGATGCCCCACCTCCAGCGGATGATGGACGAGGGTGTCCACGGCAACAACTCCACGCTCAACCCCGTCCTGAGTCCGATGCTCTGGACGTCGATCGGGACCGGCAAGCGACCCTACAAGCACGGGATCCACGGATTCAGCGAGCCGACTCCGGACGGGAAGGCCGTGCGGCCGATCACCAACGTGAGCCGCAAGTCGAAGGCCGTCTGGAACATGCTCAACCAGGTCGGGAAGAAGTGCAACGTGGTGGCATGGTGGCCGTCCCATCCGGCGGAGCCCATCGACGGCGTCATGGTCAGCAACTGGTACCAGACCGCGCGGAACCTCAAGAACACCGACATCGATCCGGAGATCGGTCGACCTCGCCCGGATGCCCACGGCTGGGCCCCGGAGCAGTGGGAGATGGCCCCCGGGACGGTGCATCCCGAGTCGCTCTCCCGGAACCTGCAGGAGTTCCGCTTCCATCCCATGGAGCTCGGTGCGGAGCACGTCGGTCCCTTCATCCCGAAGTTCATGGAGATCGACCAGAAGAAGGACCAGCGATTGACCGGCTTCGCGAAGACGCTCTCCGACACCGTGAGCGTCCACGGTGCGGCGACCGCGCTGATGCAGCTCGAGCCCTGGGACTTCATGGCCGTCTACTACGACGGCATCGATCACTTCGGCCACGGCTTCATGAAGTACCACCCGCCCAGGCAGGACTTCATCAAGGAAGAGGACTTCGAGCTCTACAAGGACGTCGTCGAGGGCGGCTACCGCTTCCACGACATGATGCTCGGCGCCCTGCTCCAGCTGGCGGGCGAGGACACGACCGTCATCCTGGTCTCCGACCACGGCTTCCATCCCGACCACCTTCGCCCCGAGCACATCCCGGCGGAACCGGCGGGCCCGGCGATCGAGCATCGTCCGTACGGCATCTTCGTCGCCAGGGGACCCGGCATCCGCAAGGGCGAAGTGGTGCACGGGGCGAGCGTGCTCGACCTCACGCCGACCGTGCTCGCCTGCTTCGGTCTCCCGGTCGGCGCGGACATGGACGGGAAGCCCCTCGTGACGATCTTCGAGGAGACGCCCGAGATCGCGACGGTGCCGAACTGGGACGACATCGATGGCCCGCATCCCGACGGCATGCACCCGCCCGATGCGCATCTCGACAGCGTGCAGAGCGCCGAGGCGATGAAGCAGCTGGTCGAGCTCGGCTACATCGAGGAGCTCAACGAGGACACCAACGAGGCCGTCCGGGAGACCGTCCGCGAACTGAACTACAACCTCGCCCAGGCCAACATGGACGGTGGCCGTTTCGCGGAGGCCGCCGAGCTTCTCGAGCCGATGTGGAACGACTGGCCGCGCGAGCACCGGTTCGGACTGAACTACATCGCGTGCCTCTCGGCGCTCGACCGCGTCGACGAGCGAGGGCTCGCGATCGAACGGCTCGCCCAGAACGTGAAGGCCGCCATGGAATGGGCGACCGAGGAGCTCGAGAGGATCCGGCCCGAGGCGGAGGAGTACGGCATCAAGCTTCCCCGCTTGAAGTCGGCGGGATCCGGGACGGAGCCCGAAGTGCTCCCCGAGGCCGAATCGGCGGAGGCCGAGGCCGAGGCGGAGAAGGACGAGCCACGAAAGGACCCGCCGAAGAAGCTCACCTTCCAGATCCGGAAGATCATGAGCCTCCTCCAGCCCATGGGGCCGACGCTCGAGTGGCTCCTCGCCCAGCAGGCGATCCAGAACGGCGAGAAGGAGACCGTGAAGCCCTTCCTCGACAAGATGTCGGAGGCGACCAGCGAGAGTCCGAAGCCCGAGATCCACAACCAGATCGGGCAGAGCTTCCTTCGGATCGGCGCCGTCGCCGAGGCGAAGACGAGTTTCGAGCGGGCGATGAAGACCGACGACGAGAACAGCGACGGACGTCGCGGTCTCGCCGAGGTCGCGGTGCTCGAGTCCGACTGGGAGGCTGCGGTGGAGCACGCGCTGACCGCCACCGAGCTGTTCTTCCAGAATCCGATGGCCCACTACCTCCTCGCTCGAGGCCTCGAGGGTCTCGGCGACGACGACCATGCGAAGATCGCCTACGGCGTGGCGATCACGCAGGCGCCCGGCTTCCGGGCCGCCCGGGAACACCATCTCGCCCAGCTGGAGAGGCTGGGCGAGTCGGCCGCGGCCGCGGAGCAGAAGGCGGCGGTCGAGGCCCTCGCCGCCGCGGCGGTGCTCGAGGACGCGGCCGCCGCCGACGATGTCGACAAGGTCGCGGCCGTCATCGAGCAGCGTCGGGCGGAGCGACGCGGGGCCCCGACGGCGAACTCGTCGAGTGGCGACGCGGTCGACGTGCCCTCCGACCAGCCGCCGGTCGTGATCGTCAGCGGCCTGCCCCGCTCGGGCACCTCGATGATGATGCAGATGCTCGATGCGGGTGGGCTTCCCGCGTACACCGACGAGAAGCGGGAGGCCGATTCGGACAATCCGCGCGGGTACTACGAGCACGAGAACGCGACCCGCCTCGCCTCGAACCGCGACTGGGTCCCCGAATCCCGCGGCAAGGCCGTGAAGATCGTCGCCCAGCTCCTCGCCTACCTTCCCCGGGGCGAGCGATACCGGATCGTCTTCATGGATCGTGATCTTCGCGACATCGTCCGCAGCCAGCGGGTGATGCTCGATCGTCTCGGTCGCGAGGGTGGCCGGCTCTCGCCGGGCCGCATGATGACGACGCTCGACGCGCAGGTCGCGCAGGTGGAGCGACTCCTCGCCAATCGTCCGGACATCGAGGCGATCTTCGTCGACTACGACGAGGTCATCGGCGATCCCGCCGGAGTCTCGGCCAGGATCGCCGGTTTCGTCGACGGTCTCGACGAGGCGGCCATGGTCGCCGCGGTGGACGGTTCGTTGCGACGCCAGTCTTCGAACGGGTAGCCTTCGAGGTCGTCTCGTCTTCGCTCGAAGGAGCCTCGTCCGGTGAACCGTGTCCTCTTCGTCGTCACCTCGGTCGACCTCGACCAGCTGCAGCAGGTCAAGGCCCTCGTCGAGCAACGGGACGATCTTCGCTCGCTGCCGATCCGTCGACCGTCGATCTACGACCCGACGACGACCGTGGCGACCGCCATGACGGGCGTGGACCCGTTCCGGCACGAGGTCCACACCCTCCTCGTCCCCCGGCCCGAAGCCGGGGCGGACGAAGCGGAGCCGCCCGAGACGTCCGACGCGGGTCCTTCACGGCTGCAGTTCCGCACGTCGCGGATGGCGGGTGCCCCGTTCATCTGGAATCGCCTGGCCTCGCGAGGGATCTCCTCCCTGGTCGTCAACCTGCCGCTGACCCCGGCCCAGGACGACGACCGGGTCGCCGAGGTCCCGACCGCCGTGGTGAACCGGGTGATGACGCAACGTGGCATCGAGCCCCTGGAGACGATCCTGGGGATCCTCAGGGGCGGGATCGATCAGCGTCCCGAGACCGGGTGCGCCATCGTGCGCCTCTCGAATCCGAATTCGGGGGACTCCTCGGACGAGGCCGACGAGAGCGACGACCTCGACGACCTCGGGGAAGAGGAAGCGGGCGAGTCCGTCGAGGCGTCGGAGCGGGGCGCAGAGATCCTCGAGCAGCTCGACCGCCTGGGGGACGCTGCCGGCGCGAGTCGTTCACTTTCCCTCATCCTCGGGCCTCGCGGTGGCATCGCCGTGCTGAAGGGTGTCGACCCCGCGGCCCGGACCCGTTCGTACAGCCTGCTGCATTCCGGTCCGTCCACGCTGCTCGACCTTTTCGGCGAGCCCATGCCGGCGGATCTCTCCGCCCGAAGCATGCTCGTGGCGGACGACGCCGGACCCGAGACGGGACGACGGCCGGCGGCCAGCTGGACGGTCGACGGCGGCGTGGCCGAGGCACCGGACTGGTCGGTCGCGATCGAGCGAGCCCTTGCCGGCGAGCTCAGCGACCTCGGGAGATCCGCCGTTCTCCGGCACCTCTGGCGTCGCCTGCTGGTGCTCGAACGGGACAACCGGCTCCGCAAGGCGGTCGAGCTGCTGTCCGAACTCGATCGGCTCGGGGCCGGACCGTCGGTGCTGCTCAAGCAGGCCCAGTTCTTCTGCGGCCTGCAGGAGGCCGAGGAGTTCCGGCGCGTGGTCGAGCGACTGCGGTCGGAACACCCCGATTCACCCGAGGCCGACCTCGTGGGCCTGGTTCCGTGCGCGGACACCGATCCCGCGACCGTCGGCGAGATCCTCGATCGACATCCCGTCGACTCGCAAAAGGACGAGACGATGCTTCGCATCTGCTGCCGGGCGGCGGCCCGTGCGGATCGAGCGGAGGAGGCGATCTCGGGCCTGTGGAGGATCATCGCCGCCGGGCGGGCCACCAGCCAGGACCGCATGCAGTTCGCGAACCTCGCCATGCAGCGGCAGGAGGGCCAGGACGCGGCCCGTGCCGCGCTCGTGCTGAGGGACCTGGGAGGTCCGAACGCCACCGATGCGAAGGGCCAGCCGCAGGCCCGGATCACGCTTCTCCGCGCGAGGGCGCTGGCGGCCTCCGGATCCCTCAAGCCTGCGATCCGACTGCTCGAGGCGTTCCTCGCGAGGAATGGCGCGGACCAGAAGGTCGAGGGCCTGCTGGAATCGCTCCGGGCGGGAGCCGTCGGCGGATCCGATTCGTCCTAGCGGTGTTCGAGCACCAGCACGTGCTGGCCGCGCGGGCCGTGGACGCCGAGCACGAGTTCGAGCTCGATGTCCGCCGTCCGGCTCGGACCGGTGGCGAAGGTCGCCGTCGGTGGCGGCGCGCCATCCGCCCGAATGCTCGATGACAGGGCTTCGTCCCAGGTCTCCACGAGCCGGCTCGCCGGGAGGATCGCGACGTGGGCCTCGGGGAGGAGGGCGGCGATCCGGTTGCGTTCGGTGGCCGGACCGCGACGGCCCGCGGCATCCCCCGACTCCATCATGACGGTGCCGTATTCGGCGACCCCCCGGCCGGCGAGGGTGATCCCCAGCTCGCATCGGAGCAGCGACTCCCGGGAGGCGTCCGGATCCAGCAGTTCGAAGCCGCCGGTGACGCCCTCGAGGAGTTCGACGACGAGGTCGTCGTCGCTCCGGGCGATGGACGTCGCGGCGCGATCCCGGATGATCGAGAGGAGGATGTCCGATGCGGCGGCGTCGCTGGTGGCACGGTGGCAGATGCCGGAGACTCGTTCGAGCGCCTCCGCGAACCGGCTCGTCCGGGACGTCTCGTCCTCCGTCGTCGGCGCCTCCGACGGCACCAGGTCGGGGGCCGCGATGGCGGGCGGGTCGATCCCTTGGTCGCGATGGGAATCGTCCGCCCGCCCGCGGGCGACGCGGGCGACGCGGAGTCGATCGAGGATGCGCGATCGGGCGTCATGGTGGCTCATGATCGGCGCGACTCCCGGGCGATCCTCCGTGCCGTCGTTCCTTCGGAGAAGGATCGACGGGGCGGTCGCGGGGGTCGTCGACCGTCCATCCAGGCCGCGAGCGGACCGATCCGCGATCCGAGCATCGGTGCCGATCGCGCGATGAACGCGGCGAGTCGCGCGATGCTCCCGAACGCCCGGTAGGAACGGGGCGAGTTCATCGCTCGTCGCCAGATCCGGAACGCGGCCCGCTTGGCCCGGACCCTGTGAACGGTCGTCGGATCGCCCGCGACGTCGCCGGGCTCCGTGGTCCTCTCCCGCAGGTGCAGGAGCACGCCCGGGATGTCGATGTCCACCGGGCAGACCTCGCGGCAGGCTCCGCAGAGACTGCTGGCACCGGGAAGTTGCGACGCCTGCTCGAGACCCGCGATCTGCGGGGTCAGGATCGCGCCGATCGGCCCGGGGTAGACGCTTCCGTACGCATGGCCGCCGATCTGACGGTAGACCGGACAGACGTTCAGGCAGGCGCTGCACCGGATGCACCGGAGCGTCTCGGCGGTCCTGGGATGATCGAGCAGGCCGCTCCGTCCGTTGTCGACCAGGACGATGTGGAGCTCGTCGGGTCCGTCGTCGTTCTCCGACGTCCTCGGTCCGGTCAGGAGGGTCTGGTAGCACGAGATCGGCTGGCCGGTCCCGCTCCGGGTGATCACCCTCACGAGCGGACCGAGTTCCGCGAGCGTCGGCACGATCTTCTCGATGCCCGCCACGGCGATGTGGATGCGTGGCAGGGAGGTCGTCAGTCGGATGTTCCCCTCGTTCTCCACGAGGAGGATCGAGCCGGTCTCCGCGACGAGGAAGTTCGCGCCGGTGATCCCGACGTCGGCGCGGGCGAATCGATCGCGCAGTTCGTTGCGGGCGATCTCGGTCAGGCCGACCGGATCCTCGGGCATCGGCCGACCGAGCACGCGGGCGAGGAGTTCGCGGATCTCGTCGCGTCGCTTGTGGATCGCCGGGACGAGGATGTGCGAGGGAGGCTCCCCGGCCAGTTGCTGGATCCACTCGCCGAGATCGGTCTCGACCGGGACCACCCCGGCATCGAGAAGGGCGTCGTTGAGGCCGATCTCCTCGGTCACCATCGACTTGCCCTTGACCGCGAGCCCGGGGCCCTGCCGCGTCGCGAGTTCGACCACGATGTCCCGGGCCTGCTCGGCCGACTCCGCCCAGTGGACCCGGGCACCCCGGGCGACGGCCTCTCGCTCGAACCGCTCGAGGTGTTCGTCGAGGCGGGCGATCGCATCATCCTTCGTCGCCCTGGCCCGGGCCCGGAGCGACTGGAGGTCGACGCCGTCGAGGGCGGCGCGTCGTCTCGTGCGGATCGTGTCGGTCGCGTCGGCGAGGGCGCCGCGGAGCTCGACGTTCGAAAGCGCCTCGGGCACGAGCCGGTCGAAGCGTCGGGCGTCCAGGTGGTGGATCGACCCTCGGCTCAAGCGTCGCCTCCGTTCCCGGCGAGGTCGACGGTGGGGGCCGTCTCCCTCGAGGCGAGGATCTCGGCGAGGTGGAGCCCGCGAACCCGTGACCCGCGGGCTTCGAGGCGACCTTCGAGCTGCATGAGGCAGCTCGCGTCCCCGGAGACGACGGCGTCGACGCCGAGGGACTCCAGCTCGTCGATCTTGTCGTCGGCCATGCCGACCGAGATGCCCGGCAGGTCGACGCTGAACGTGCCGCCGAACCCGCAGCATCGATCGCAGGTGGTCGATTCGACGAGCTCGAGGCCGTGGACGGCCCGGAGCAGGCGTCGCGGTTCCTCGCGGATGCCCAGCTCCCGCAGCCCGTGGCAGGCGTCGTGCCAGGCGACCCGACCCATCCACGAGGCGCCGAGATCCTCCACGCCGAGCCTTCGAACCAGGAAGGATCCGAGCTCCATCGACGCCCCCGCGACCCGGGCCGCCGCATCGGCGTCATCGGCGTCGCCTTCGCGATGGAGGAGTTCGACCGCGTGCCGGAACATCGCGACGCACGAACCGGAGGGGGCCACCACGACGTCGCAGCCGGCGGCGAGTTGGTCGTCGAGCCGGCGGATCGTCCGCCGGCAGACCGTGGCGGCTTCGTCCTGGAACCCGGCGTTGAACGCCGGCTGGCCGCAGCAGGACTGCGCTCGATCGAACTCCACCGTGCAACCGACCTGTTCGAGGATCGCTACCGTCGCCTCCGCGGCGGTCGGCCGGAACTGGTCCACCACGCATGTCACGAACAACGCGACCTTCATGACCGGAGCATATCGGTGAACCTGCGGGATTCTTCGACGAGAACTGTCAGAACGCCCGGTCCCGAGCGGATGACTCCTGCCGGCGGGGTGTCTCGCCGGCGACCGCCACCACGTTCCTGGAAGGCCCGCTCCATGTCGACCCTCACCGAGCCCGTGCCGGGAACGAACCGGGCCTCCGCCTCGGCTCGCGGGGAGACGGGCCCGCTCGCGGTCCGACTCGCGGAGGGTCGCGTCGAACGCGACGCCGTCTTCCGCTTCCGCCACCGGGTGCTCGCTCGCGACGATCCTCGTCGTCGAGGGTTCACCGCGAGCGGCCGGCGGCTCGTCGAGCCCGCGGACCTCGACGGCACCTTCCTGGCGGCCTTCGACGGCGCGGGGGAGGTCCACGCCGTCGTTCGGATCGAGCCGCTCGCCTCGGCGTGCGCCCGACGCGGCTATCGGTGGAAGCAGGCGGCTGCGGGACGGGCGGTCTTTCTCGAGGCGACCTCGTACTCCAGTCGACTTCTCGTGGATCCGGCGCACGGCGGGCATCTCGCGGTGCGCATGCTCGCATCGCTCGTCCACCACTGCTCCCGCCTGGGATTCACGAGGGACGTGTGCGCCTCCGATCGCTTCGACGGCTGCCTCCGCACGCGACTGGGGTATCGGGACACCGACGAGCTGGTCGACCCCACCGGCCTGACCCGTCCCTTGTCGATCGGTCTCCTCGCCGGGGCGGACGGCGAGACCGACGGCCGGGAGGCCGTGGGGGGGATCGGTCGGCGGATGTGGCGACGCCTCAGTCGGCGCGGAGCAGCACGCCCTTGAGGTAGCCCTCGGCATTCGGATCCGGGCCGAGCGCCCGATCGAGCTCGTCGAGCCCGCCGTAGCGGTGGGTGAACAGCTCGTCGACCACCACCCGTCCCGCGGCGAGATGCCCGAGCGCCTCGCGATAGATCCCCGGTCGGCCATCCTCGTCGAGAGGACCGCTCGCACCGCTCGTCGCCACCAGGTGCGCGCCTCGCCACTGGAGGGAGTCGAGGCTGCCGCCGGAACCACGCTCCCGACCGAAGCCGTAGAGGATCGCGGTGCCCTGCTTCCGGATCATCGACGCGAAGCCGCGCCATGCGTCGGGGGCCCCGCAGGCGTCGATCAGGATCTCGGCGCCCCGGCCGCCGGACACCTCGCGAACGACGTCCGCCATCTCGTCCGCGTCGTCGGGTTCGATGACCACCGCATCGAAGTCCTCGACCGCCCGCGCCCGCTTCCCGGGGTCGGGATCGCTGGCCACGATCGTCCCGTCGAATCCGAGGATGCTTCGCAGGGCCTGGCCGAAGAGCTGTCCTCCGGGACCGAGCCCGGCGAGCGCGACCGTGTCGACGCCGCGTCCGGATTCGCGAGATCGATCGAATCCGAAGCGACCGCCGAGCGCCTCGGCGAGTCGGATCGAATGCAGCACGCAGCCCAGTGGCTCGGTCATCGCCGCCCGGTCGTCGGACATGTCGTCGCCGACCCGGACGACGTTGACCGCGGGAACGGCGATTAGGTCGGCGAACCCCCCCGGAAGTCCGGTGATCCCGTGCTCGGCGTAGTCGGCGCAGTGGTGGCTGTACCCGGTCGAGCAGTACTCGCACCATTCGTCCCGGGGTCGGCCTCGGCTGGCGCAGTTGATTCCCTGGTCGACGACCACGCGTTCGCCGATCGCGACGTCGTCGACGCCGGCTCCGGTCTCGACGATCGTGCCGACGATCTCGTGGCCGAGGATCTGCGGCGAATCGGCGAGGCTGATCTCGCGGCCGTCGGCATCGACGTTCCAGTTGATGTGCCCGGCGTGGATGTGGACGTCCGAGCCGCAGATCCCCACGGCGCCGACGGCGACGACGACGTCCCGGGGGCCCGGCTCCGGATCGGGGATCTCGCGGATCTCCAGTGTTCCCGGTTCGACGAGCAGCGCGGCCTTCATCCGAGGGTCTCCCTTGCCGTTCGCGATCGCGAGTGCGATCAGAGCGAGACGGAGCACTCCGACCAGATCTGGAACTCCCGGTGCCTGGTCTTCTCGGCCAGGGCCGGTTCCCCTCCGGCCACCGCCACGATGTGATCGAACAGCCGCTCGCCGCACGCCTCGATGGTCTCGTCGCCGTCGATCACGGTCCCGGCGTTGAGATCGATGTCGTGTCGCATCCGCTCCCAGGTCGCGGTGTTGCTCGAGAGCTTGATCACCGGGCAGATCGCGTTGCCGATGGTGGTGCCGCGGCCGGTCGTGAACACCACCACGTTGGAGCCGCTGGCGACGATCCCGGGGGTCGCCTCCTGGTCGTAGCCGGGACCCTGCATGAGCCAGAGTCCGGGGGCGTCGGGCGTCTCGGCGTAGCCGCAGCATCCCTCGACCCGGCGGGTTCCCGCCTTGGCGAGGGCGCCGAGGCTCTTGATGGCGATGTTGAGCAGTCCGCCGGCCTTGTTGCCCGGACTCGGGTTGTCGTCGAGGCGGGTGCCGAAGACCGACGCGTGGTCCTTGTACCAGTCGACGGTGTCGTACACCGCCCGGCCGGTGGCGGCGTCCCTGGCCCGCCAGGCGAAGACGTGCTCCGCCCCGCAGAACTCCGGCACTTCGGTGATGATCGCGGTGCCGCGACGATCGACGAGCATGTCCGTCGCCACGCCGAGGGCGGGATTCGCGCTCAGGCCGCTGAACCCGTCGCTGCCGCCGCACTTGAGACCGAGGACGATCTCGGAGACCGGACGGTCCGTCCGTTCCGCCCTGTCCACCTCGGGCAGCATCCGCTCCACGAGGGCGAGTCCGCGGAGGATCGTCGCCTCGGTGCCGCCCTCGGTCTGGACCCCGATCCTCTCGACGGGCTTGTCCCATCCGAAGCCGCCGTGATCGCCGAGCCAGCGATCGACCACGGTCTGGTTGGTCTTCTCGCAGCCGAGCTCGAGCATGAGGACGCCGCCGACGTTGGGGTGATCGGCGTAGTGGGCGAGGGTCCGCATGGTGATGTCGAGGTTCGATCCGTCGGAGCAGCCGCAGCCCTTCGAGTGGGGGATGGCCACCACGCCGTCGACGTTGGGGAACCTCGCTCGCGACCAGTGCTGGAACTCGGCGATCGTCGCGATCTGGCTCGCCTCGTGGCTCGAGCACATCGACGTCGGCAGGACCAGGAGGAAGTTCCGGGTGCCGGTGCGGCCGTCCGGTCGGAGGAAGCCGGGGAAGGTCCCGATCTCCGTGTCGGGGAGGTACGGGGGCGCGGGCGTGTGGAGATCGTCCGGCAGGTCGCGCACGACCGGGATGTCGTTGGACATCGTCTCCGCGGTGATCGCGCCGCCGGGGGGGATCCCCCGGCTCGTTCCGATCGGCTGCCCGTACTGGACCACGTGTTCGCCGGAGGGGATCTCGCGACAGGCGAATCGGTGGCCGGGTCCGATGTCGGCGTCGATCACGAGTCGTCCGTCCTCGAACGCGACGACGGTCCCCGCCTCGACGCCGAACTTGACGACCGCACAGTTGTCATCGGCCGCGACCCGGATCGCGATCTCGTCGAGCGGGGTGCCGTTCACGATGCGCTCCCCGCCGGGAGATCGCGAAGATCGAGCCTGCCCTGTTCGTGCAGTCGGGCGAACGCCCGGAAGGTCCGGGACAGTCCTTCCGCGAGGGGCGTGCGGGACGGCGTGCCGACGACCTTCTCGAACGCGGCGTCGTCCAGCGCACCGGGAATGGGGAGGTGGGGGCCCTCGCAGCTCACGAGTCCCACCCGATCCTCGAGGCCCTCCTCGCGCAGGATCCGGTCGATCGTCTCGACGCAGTGCTCGACCGTCGCCGTCTCCCCGTGGACGTTGAAGACATGCGCGCCCTCCGGCGCGTCGAGCGACCGGACGAACGAGTCGGCGACGTCCTCCACCAGCTGGAAGTCGGTGGGGCCGGTGAATCCGATCGTGAAGGGCTGCCCGAGCAGCGCCGCCTTCAGGGCCGTGGTCGGGCCGCTCGTCATGCCGAAGTCCCGGCCGACGCCGTAGACCGTCAGGGGGCGCAGGCCGACGCTCGAGAGACCGCGGTCCTGGTGATGGATCCGGGCATTGCCCTCGTTGGCCAGTTTGAAGACCCCGTAGTGGGTGCGGGTGTCGCCCGCGTCCGCCTCGGCGCACGGGCGGGTCGGGTCGTCCTCGGGACCGAAGACCGCGGCGCTCGAGGCGTAGACCACGCGGCAGCCGATCCCGGCGGCGGCCTCGAACACGGCGAGGGAGCCGAGCACGTTGACTCGCGCGCCCAGGAGCGGGTCGGCCCGGCACGAGGGGACCTGCAGTCCGGCGAGGTGGATCACGCCGTCGGTCCCGCGGGTGCGCACCGCCCGGGACACGGCGTCGAGATCGGCCACGTCGCCGGTGATGAAGTCGATGGCGTTCATCGCCTCGGGGTCGAGGATCGCCTCGAGGCGGTGGGTCTCGTCCGATCGATCGAACGCGGTGACCGCATCGCCACGTTCGAGCAGCTTCCGGACGACCCAGGCGCCGATGCATCCGTTCGCGCCGGTGACGAGGATCGAACCCATGGAAGCCCTTTCCATATCGAGGAAGGTCCGGCATCGAGCGCCGGGTCGGCGTCCGGCCGTTGCGATCGACGCATCGCTCAGAGTACCCTCGCGCCCGCCTCCTCATTCAAGGGATGACGCGGATTCGCGAGGCCATCCAGCAACCACGCATCGGAGATTCACATGGCAGGCCAGCAAACCGGCATCCGTCCGCTCGTTCTCGGGCTCATGGCCGCGATCGGCCTGGCCGGATGTGGTGGTCCCGACGCGGATCGTCCTCCGCGTCCGCAGATCGCGGTCATTCCGAAGGGCACGAGCCATGAGTTCTGGAAGGCCGTCCATGCCGGCGCCGTGAAGGCCGGTCGCGACCACGACGTCGAGATCATCTGGAAGGGACCCGCGGTCGAGGACGATCGGAGCGAGCAGATCAAGGTGGTCGAGCAGTTCACGACCCGGGGCGTCGACGGCATCGTGATCGCTCCTCTCGACGACACCGCCCTCGTCCGGCCGCTGAAGGAGGCGGAGGAGTCCGGGATCAAGGTCGCGGTCATCGACTCCGGGCTGAACTGGGATGGCGGCGTCACGTTCGCGGCGACCGACAACTACCAGGGGGGCGTGCTGGCCGCGAGGGAGATGGGGCGTCTCCTCGAAGGCAGCGGCGACGTGGTCGTCCTGCGGTACGTGGAGGGATCGGCGAGCACGACCAATCGCGAGCAGGGGTTCATCGACACGATTCGCGGCGACTTCCCCGACATCACGATCGTCTCGGACAACCTCTACGGCGGCGCGACGCTCGAGGGATGCATCAAGTCGGCGGAGAACCTGCTCGATCGCTTCCAGGAGTTCGACGGCGCCTTCGCCCCCTGCGAGCCCGTCACGGTCGCCTTCATGCGGACCCTCGACGAGGCGGGACGGAAGGACGGCACCACGCTCGTCGGATTCGATGCGAGCGAGCCCCTGGTCCTCGGACTGGAGGCGGGGAAGGTCGACGCGCTCGTGGTGCAGGATCCCTTCGCGATGGGCGCGAAGGGGGTGGAGGCGGTGGTCGCGTCGTGGGGCGCGGAGCCCCCCGCCGACCGGATCGACACCGGGTGCGGCGTCATCACCACGGCGAACATGACCGAGCCGGAGTCCCAGCGCCTGCTCAACCCGCCGATCGACGAGTACCTCGACTGATCCGGGATGGTCCAGCCATGCAGGAGACGGCCGTCGCCTCTCGACTCTCCATGAAGGGCGTGTGCAAGCGCTTCGGCGGCGTCGTGGCCCTCGACGGGGTCGACCTCGAGGTCGCCCCGGGCGAGGTCCATGCCCTCGTGGGCGAGAACGGGGCGGGCAAGAGCACCCTGATGAAGGTCCTGTCCGGGGTGGAGCGAGCCGACGACGGCGACATGCGGTTCGAAGGCGATCGCTGGAGTCCGGGCGGCCCGGTGGATGCGCGGGCCGCCGGCGTCGCGATGGTGCACCAGGAACTCGCGCTCGCGTCGCACCTCACCATCGCGGAGAACGTCGTGCTGGGCGGCGAGTCCACCCGGGGACGGCTCGGCCGATTCGGTCCGATGCGACGCGCCGAGGCGCATCGACGGGCCCGCGAGGCGCTCGACCGGCTGGGTCGGGGCGATCTCGATCCGGGGCGGAAGGTGTCGACCCTCACGCCCGCGGTCCGCCAGCTCGTGGAGATCGCGCGGGCGATCGCCTTCGATGCCCGGGTGATCGTGATGGACGAACCGACGAGTTCCCTCGGTCGCCGCGATGCCGAGCGACTGCTCGAGGTCGTTCGAAGGTTGCGCGACGAGGGGATCTCGGTGATCTACATCAGTCACCACCTCGAGGAGATCCTGGCCGTCGCCGATCGGTACACGGTGCTTCGGGACGGACGCACCGTGGCGTCCGGGGCCATGGACGGGGTCGATGAATCGGACCTGGTCGAGCGGATGATCGGTCGATCGCTCGATGCGGTCTTCCCGCCCCGTCGCGAGGCGTTCGGCGACCCGGCCCTGGTCGTGGAGGATCTCGATGGCGTCGACCTGCCCCGTGGCGCCTCGATCGAGGTCCGTCGCGGCGAGATCCTCGGCCTCGCGGGCCTCGTCGGCTCGGGTCGAAGCGAGTTCCTGAGGGCGATCGCCGGACTCGATCCGATCAGGGCCGGTCGGATCGAGGTGCTCGGCACGCCGGTCACGAGGACGATGACGCCTCGACGGATGCTCGACCGAGGCGTCGGCTTCCTCAGCGAGGACCGGAAGGGCGAGGGTCTCGCGCTTCGAATGTCGGTCGGGGAGAATCTCCTGCTCCCGGACCTCGGATCCGTCAGTCGTCGAGGATGCCTGTCCACCGGGCTCGCGAGGCGGACGACCCGGCGATGGGCCGAGACGCTCTCGATCCGGTCGGGGACGTTCGATCGTCGGATCGGCACGCTGTCCGGCGGAAACCAGCAGAAGGTCGCCATCGCCCGGCTGCTCCATCTCGACGCCGACGTCCTGCTCCTCGACGAGCCGACTCGCGGCATCGACATCGGCAGCAAGGTGCAGGTCTATCACCTGCTCGATCGACTGGCCCGTGACGGGAAGGCGATCCTCGTCGCCAGTGGCCACCTCCCCGAGCTGATGGGGCTCTGCGATCGGATCGCCGTGATGCATCGAGGCTCGCTCGGACGGACGAGGCCGGGGGCGGAGTCGACCGAGGCGGAACTGATGGGCGAGGCGGTGATGGGAACCGATCCATCCACGGAGAACGCAGCATGACCGGTGCCGATGTCGTCGCGAACGAGGGCGGGGAGTCGTGGATCGTCCGATTCGGGCGGTTGGCGGCCCCCTTCGTCGGCCTGCTGGTCGTGCTCGGGGTCTTCACGGTCCTCGAGCCCGGGGCCTTCCTTTCGGTCCGGAACGGCCAGACCATCGCGATCCAGACGGTCGTGGTCGGGATCGGTGCGATCGGGATGTGCTTCGTGATCGTCTCGGGCGGCATCGATCTCTCCATCGGCTCGGTCATAGCGCTGGCCAGCGTGGCGGCGGCGATGACGCTCGATGCCGGACACGGCCCCGCGGCGGCGGTCGGCATGGCGGCGGCGACCGGGATCGCGTGCGGCGTCGTGAACGGTGGCTTGATCACCGGCCTTCGCATCCCCGCGTTCATCGTCACGCTCGGCATGCTCGGGATCGCCCGCGGCCTGGCGAAGCTGCTCGCGGACAACCAGCGGGTCGCCCCGCCGCCGGAATCGCTGGGCTGGCTCGAGGGCTTCGTCGACAAGACGCCCGATGCGTCGTGGCTCCTCGTCGCACCTGCGGTGTGGGTGTTCCTCGGGGTCGCGCTGCTCGCCGGATTCGTCCTGCGACGCACCCCGTTCGGGATCCACGTGGTCGCGATCGGTTCGAGCGAACCCACCGCACGGCTCTGCGGCGTCCCGGTGGCCCGGACGAAGATCCTCGTCTATGCGCTGTGCGGGCTCGGCGCGGGCATCGCCGGCGCGGTGATGCTCGGACGACTGGGCGTCGGCGACCCGACGACCGCGGTGGGCCTGGAACTCCAGATCATCGCCGCGGTGGTCATCGGCGGCGCGAGCCTCTCCGGGGGCGAGGGCGGCATGCTCGGCACGATCATCGGCGCCTTCATGCTGAGTTCGCTCGATGCGGGCTGCAACCTCGCAGGGATCGACAACTCGATCCAGGACATCATCATCGGCGGCATCATCGTCGCCGCGGTCACGATCGACGGACTCCGGCACCGTCGCTGATCGATGGACCTCGTGGTCGCGTTCGACCGCTCGGTCAGGCCCGCGCCGGATCGAGTCGACGGCTGACCCGCGACCACGACCACCACAACCAGGCCGTCTGCACGGCGCTCCCGACGCTCATCGCGAGCGTCGCCGCGACGATGCCGCCGAGGACCTGGAGCTGGGCGAAGAGGACCAGCGTGAGGACGATGCCGGCCAGCCCGATCCCGACCCCCTCGCTGATCGGCCGGGTTCGGTGGACGTGCACCAGCATGCCCTGCCAGTGACTGGTCAGGAAGCTGAGGAGAGGCATCGGCACCATGGCGATGGTCGCGGCGGTGGCCAGCGACATCGCCTCCGCCTTCGCGCCCTCGAGAAGGACGTACCAGGCGAAGCCGAGCGGCGTGATCGCGATGATCGCGACCAGCAGGCTGAAGAGCCCCCCGGCGAGGAGGGAGAACCGCATGAGCGCCGCCTCGCCACCCGGGTCCCCCGCGTGTCGGACCGCCACTTCGTTGAAGGCGACGCCACTCGACCGGGTGAAGAAGCTCAAGCCGCTGACCGCGGGCCACAGGGCGAGCGACACGAGGGCCAGCGGCATCTGGTTCATGCCCGCGCTGGCGATCGCGTAGGACGCGAGCGAGAGCGTGGAGGTCAGGGCCAGCGGGGTGTAGAAGCGGACGACCCGCCGGAGGTCCAGCGGTTGTTCGGCGACCGCCGTCCTCAACGGTCCCCGTTCGACCGACCAGGCCCCGATGCGGGCGTAGATCGCCTCGGCGATGACGCCCGCCGAGACCGCGAGCGCCGCGAACTCGGCGCCGCGGGACGAACCGGTCAGGAGGGCGATGCCCAGCGGGATCGTCGTCGCCAGCAATCGGACGATGGTGCCGATGCCGACCTGCCTCTGGCGACCGAAGCGGATCAGCAGTCCCTGGTGGAACCGTCGCTCCGCGACCGCGGCCGTGAAGGGAAGCATCAACTGGAACCCCAGTCGCGACGACTCCACGACCTCCGCGGGCGGGTCGATCAGGGGTACGACGACGAGGTCGAACAGTGGGGTGAACGCGATCAGGCCGTGCACGAGCGTGAGCCCGTAGCCGAGGACGCGGCTGAAGCGACGGAGGAAGCGGTAGTTCGCCGGCGAGTCGCTCAACCTCGTGCTGGCCGCGAGCAGCATGATGACCGGGCTCTCGATCAGCAGGCTGACGGGGAAGATGAGGCCGCCGTACGCCGCGAGCTGGACCTCCGAGTCCGGAAGTCGGCCCAGGACCGCCGCGATGAGCGGCATCTCCACGCCCATGAGGATCCAACTGGCCGCCACCGGCCACCAGGTCCCGAAGATGGTCCGGAGGCTGAGGTGGGAGGACTGGCTGGACAAGGCGGGTCGATCCGCAGGTCGGCGGTGGAGGAGGGGCGAAGGGCGGTGGCCGGCGCGAGAAGCGACGCATCGTACGCCCCGCTTCCCGAGGGTGGGAACGTCGATGTCGACGGTTTTCGGGGAAGTCCGTCACACGGATGCGGCTGGGTCCTAAGGGTGGGTGCACGTCGGCAATCGCCGGCCACCACGAACTCTCCTCTTCGGACCGACCCCTGGGGCTTCTGGCCCCGGGGGTCCTCCCGTTCCTCGGGCATCGTTCCGGGCGTCAGGCGGTCGAGGGCGACCGACGATCGACGAGACCGACGAGCAGGCCGACCGCGAGACACGAGAGGATGCCGACCGCGCTGTAGGCCAGGCCGCTGATCCCCGTGAACGCCCCGACCGACCAGACGGTTCCCGCGCTGGCGACGAGTCCCGACCAACCGGCGATGGGGCCCGTTCGCCGGGTCAACGCCCCGAGGAGGAACACCCCTGCGACGCCGGATCCGAACAGCCCGATGACCTTGAACCAGACGTCGAGCAGGCTGGGATCGTCGAGTCCGGCCATCACCAGGGCGGCCCCGGTGCCGACGATGCCGATGACGACCGTCGCGATGCGGGCCACGACCAGTCGACGACGGTCGTCCGCTTCCGGGCGGAACCGTCGGTACCAGTCGGTCGTGAAGGCGGTCGCCACCGAGTTCATGCTCGAGTCGAGGCTGCTCATCGCGGCGGCGAAGAGACCGGCCAGGACGACCCCGGCCACGCCGGCGGGCAGCATCTCGACGATGAAGAGGGGAAGGATCTGGTCGAGCTGCGCCGTCGGCTCCAGCGAACCCGGGTGGGCCCGGTAGTAGCTCCAGAGACCGGTGCCGAGCGCGAAGAAGAGCAGTGATGCCGGAATCGCCAGCACGGCGCCGGCCCAGACCGCGCGCTTGGCCTCGCGGACGTCCTTCACGGCGAGGTACCGCTGCACGACGGACTGGTCGCTCGCGTAGGGGATGATGTTCGAGAAGATGCCACCGAGGACGATGACCAGGAGCGAGGGGCCGGTGAGATCGACGGAGAGGTCGGCCAGTCGCAGCTTCCCGGCCGCCGAGGCGTCGGTCACCATGCCCGCGAGTCCGCCCTCGCTTCCCGAGATCATGATCCCGAGCGCCCAGAACCCGCCTCCGAAGAGGACGACCGCCTGGAGGACGTCGGACCAGATGACCGCCTCGATGCCGCCGAGCACCGTATAGAGGATGCAGATCACGCCCATCACCAGGATGCAGGTGGTGACGTCGAGGCCGGTGACCGCGGCGAGGGCGAGGGCGGGCAGCAGCGTGACCACCGCCACCCGGGCCACCTGGAACAGCATGTAGAGCGCGCTGGCCGCCAGTCGAAGCGACCAGTGGAACCGGTGTTCGAGCCACTCGTAGGCGGTCGTGACGTCGATCCGGCGGAACGCGGGCACCATGAGCATCGCGGCGATCGGTGCGACGACGACGATGAGCAGGTTCTGCGGGAAGTAGAGCCAGTCGGTGTCCCAGGTCTTCGCCGGAATGGCCATGAAGGTGATGGCGCTGAGCGAGGTCGCGAAGATCGAGATGCCGCTCGCCCACCACGGGATGCGTCGGCCGGCGAGGAAGAAGTTGCTCGTCGTCTTCTCGCGGCGCGAGAAGTACCAGCCCATGCCCACGAGCACCACGCCGTACACCGCGATCGCGGACCAGTCGAGCACGGAGAGCGATGCGGGGACCGCGAGGGTCGAGACCACGGTCATGCGGGGGGTGCGGGTCCGGGGCCGGATCTCGCCGCTCGCGATGATGGTCGTCCCGTCGAGCAGCGTGCCGGTGTCCGCGACCGGGATGGTGGCGGCGGTGACGGGCGGCCCGAGCTTCCCGTCTCGATCGACCGGATGCGCCCCCCGCACCGTCCAGCGATCGGTGATCGGGTGGTAGACGAGGATCGAGGGATCGAAGCCCGGATGATCGTCCTCGAGTTCGGCGACCGCGGCCAGCAGCGCGCCGTCGTCGCCGCCCACGATCGCGAGCATGTCGAAGCCGACGGCGATCGCGGGGCTCGGCGCCCCCGCGGCCGGTCGCGGAAGATCCTCGAGCCGACGCCACGAATCCGATCCCGGGGAGTATCGCCACGCCTCGCGCAGGTAGGGGACCGTGCGTCGATGCCCGCCTTCCTCGTCGGGTTCGAGTCCGATGCCGGAGAAGCAGTACGCCCCGCCGCGGTGCGATGCCGCGACCGGGAGGATCCGGCCGCCGGTCGGGATGGCGGCGACGGGTTCCCAGCCCGACGACGACTCGCCCTCGATGCGGGAGAGATCCAGGCGCCATCCACCGGCCAGCGCCGGTCCATCGGGGCGGTTCCGTCCGCCGAAGACGAGGATCGTCTCGTCGACGAGGACGCCGGCCCCGTAGGCGATCGGTTCGGGAAGTCGGGGCAGCGACTCGAACACCCACCGTCCGTTCTCCGGGCGGATGGCGAAGGCGTCGTCGGTGAAGCCGTTCCCGGTGTCGCCGCCGATGGAGATCACGCCCCGCGTCGGGTGGCTCAGGGACACGCCGTAGGCGATCGGCGTCGGGAGCGTCTCGTCCAGGGTCGTCCAGCCGGAATCCGGTGCCGAGAGGTCGAGGGTCCGGATGCCGTCGTGCCAGGCCTTGTCCGTCTCCCATCGCGGGGTGTCCGGGAAGTTCGCGCCGCCCGCGACGACGAGCGTCGAGCCCACGCGTCCGGCGATCGCCCCCGCGAGGCCTTCGCCGTCCGGGAGGGGCGGGAGCCCGTCCGGATCGAACTCGACCACCGCATTCCCAGCCCGTTCGAGCGGTGGTGGTTCCGCGAGGGCGGTCGCCGGTTGGAGGAGGAGGAAGAGTCCACCGGCCGCGACCAGGCGGCGAGGGGCGGATCCGGTCTCGCGGGTGTGGATCATCGGGGGTCATGCTACCGACTGCATCGATCGGATCCGGCTTCGATACGCTTCGGGTCATGGCGGCGGACGGCAACATCGCCCTCGGCATCGACGGACCCGTGCCGGCGGTTCACACACCGATGGACGCGGTGGGGGACCTTCGGCTCGAGGTCGTTCCCGGCCAGGCGGCGCACCTCCGCGCGACCGGGGCCCGGGCCGTCTACGTCGGTGGATCGACGGGGGAATCGCTGTCCCTCTCGGTCGACGAGCGTCGTCGCCTGCTCGAGGCATGGATGGCGGCCGCCGCCGACGACCTCCTCGTGATCGCCCACGTGGGCGCGAACTCGTTGCCCGACGCGGTGGCGCTCGCGGAACACGCCGACGCGGTCGGTGCGCCGATGGTCTCGGCGATGAATCCGACCTTCGGCCGGGCGAGGACCGTCGGGGATCTCGTCGCGTGGCATGCCGGACTGGCGGGCGCGGCGGGGGGCCGGCCGTACCTGATCTACGAGATCCCGGCGCTCGGCGGCGCCGCGTTCCCGGCGTCGGAGGTCGTCGAGAACGCGATCGGACGGGTGCCGGGTTTCGCGGGACTCAAGTTCACCAGCGGGGACCTGATGCAGCTCCAGCTCGCGGTCGAGATGGGCGAATCGGCCGGTCTCTCGATGTTCTTCGGTTCGGACGAACACCTGCTGGCCGGACTCGCCCTCGGTTGCCGGGCCGCGATCGGAAGCACCTACGGCTACGCATCGTCGCCCGCACGAGCCGTCTTCGACGCATTCGAACGCGGCGACCTCGATGAGGCGCGCCGGGCGCAGCGGACGATCGTCCGGCTGGTCCGGCCGCTTCTCCGCCACGGCGTGCTCCGCACGGGGAAGGCGCTTCTCGGGAGCGTCGGCGTCCCGATCGGCCCTCCCCGGGCGCCGGAACGCGGTCTCGATGCGGCGGAGCTCGAGGCCGTGCTCGCGGAGATCGCGCCGCTCCGACTTCCAGGCCTCCACGACGAGTCGGGCTCGTGATCTCCGGCGAACGAGCGGTCGAGATCCTGACGGAGGAGGTGCTGCCGTTCTGGATCGGGAACGGCGTCGATCGCGAGCACGGCGGCATCTCCACCTGCCTCGATCGGGACGGCACCGTCCTCGATCACGACAAGGGCGTCTGGCAGCAGTTTCGATTCGCCTGGCTGCTCGCTCGCTGCGAGCGGGTGCTGGGTCGCCGCCCGGAGTGGACCGAGGCGCTGGACGCGGTGCTGGACTTCGGGCTCCGCCATGCGTTCGACGACGACGGTCGGATGTTCTTCCAGCTCGACCGGCTCGGTCGGCCCGTCCGGCGACGGCGGTACGTCTACAGCGAGTGCTTCGCCTCGATGGCCCTCGCGGAGGTCGCGGCCCTCCGGGGCGACGCGGAACTCGCGGACCGGGCCCGGTCGCTGCTCCGTTTCGTCCGTCGGGCGATGTCCGAGCCCGGGGTCATCCCCCCGAAGTTCACGGAGCATCGGGTCGCGAGTCCGCTCGGCCACCCGATGATCTCGCTCGGGGTGGCGCAGGTCCACCGGTCGTCGATCGGGGGCGGGGAGGCGGACGGGGTCGCCGCCCACGCGGCGCGGGAGATCGCCGACGTCTTCCTGCGGCCCGAACTCGAGGCGGTGCTCGAGGTGGCGGCGCCCGGAGGCGGGAGGCTCGAGCACCTGGAGGGACGACAGCTCAATCCCGGGCATGCACTCGAGGGTGCCTGGTTCATGATGGCGGAGGCCCGCGCCGCGGGCGACGACGCGCTGGCGACCGCCGCGGTCAACATGCTCGAGTGGTCGTGGCGACGAGGCTGGGATCGGGTCCACGGAGGGATCCTGAACTTCGTCGATCTCGACGGGGGACCGACCTCCGCGTACGAACACGACATGAAGTTCTGGTGGCCGCAGTGCGAGGCCGTCCTCGCGGCCCGTCACGTGCACGCGACGACCGGCGATCCCGGGCACCTGGACATGGCTCGACGAGCCGAGGCGTGGGCCTTCCGCCACCACGCCGACCGCGCGCATCCCGAGTGGTTCGGCTACCTGCATCGGGACGGATCGAGGAGCTCGCGGATCAAGGGCAATCTCTGGAAGGGTCCCTTCCACCTCCCGAGGATGCTCCTCGAGATCGCGACCCTCGACGGAACGATCCATCCACCCCGGCCGGCGGACGGACCGGAGACACCATGAACGATCCGACTCCCTGGCGACTGGCGACGACGACCCTCGGCGAGATCGAGTCCCGCGTCGACGACCCTCACGATCCCGGTTTCGACGTGGCGGTGATCCCGTACGGCTGCACCGAGCCGCACAATCTCCATCTCCCGTACGGCACCGACACGCTCGAATCCGACGAGATCGGCGATCGGATGTGTCGCCGGGCCTGGAACGCCGGTGCCCGCGTCGCGCTGCTTCCCACGATTCCCTACGGCACCACGACGAACCAGTCCGGCGTGCGGCTGACCCTCAACCTGATGCCTTCGACGCTGCTCGCGGTCACCCGCGACCTCGTGTCGAGCCTCGTGCACCACGGGATCAGGCGCATCGTGCTCCTGAACAGCCACGGCGGCAACGATCTCAAGTGGATGCTCCGGGAGCTGCACGGTGCGACCGATCCCCCGGCCCATCTCTTCCTCGTCGACTGGTTCCGGGCGATCCGCGACGCGGCCGACCGCATCTGCGACCGGCCCGACGATCATGCGGGCGAGATGGAGACGTCGATCGTCATGGCGGTGCGACCCGATCTCGTGCGCCGCCGTCCCGACGGCGGTCTCGATGCGGACGACGGCGCCGTTCGCCCGACCCGGTTCGAGGCGGTCGAGCGGGGCTGGGTCTCGCTGAGCCGGCCATGGCACCTGCTGACCACGAACACGGGCGCAGGCGACCCGCATGCGGCCACCCCCCGGAAGGGAGAAGCGGGGGGGGGGGGGGGGGGCGGGGGGGGCGGGGGGGGGGGC
>JAYZBK010000039.1:0-4446 GCA_036339295.1 Planctomycetota bacterium | reverse complement strand
ACTCGCGGGAAGCGATGCTCGCCGGCGGTGATTCCGGCCCGGCCATCGTTCCGGGCGATCCGGACGCAAGCCTCCTCATCGAGGCGGTCCGCTACGGAAATCCGGACTACGAGATGCCGCCCCGGGGGAAGCTCGCCGCGGCCGAGATCTCGATCCTGGAACGCTGGGTCGCGATGGGCGCACCGATGCCTGCGCCCCGACCCGCGACGAAGGACACCGCTCCGGGGACCGAGTTCCGGTGGACCGAGGAGGACATCGAGCTTGGACGCGACCACTGGGCCTACCGGCCGGTCGTCGCCCAGGCTCCACCCTTGAACCAGGACGGAGAATGGGCCCGAAGCGACGTCGATCGATTCGTCCTCGCCGGTCTGGAGGCCCAGGGACGACGTCCCGCGCCGGACGCGGACCGCTCGACCTGGCTTCGGCGGGTCACCTTCGATCTGACCGGACTGCCCCCGACCCTCGCGGAGCAGAGAGCCTTCGAGGCCGACACCCACGCCGGAGCCGAGGAACGAGTCGTCGACCGACTGCTGGAGTCGCCCGCCTTCGGCGAGCGCTGGGGTCGGCACTGGCTCGACGTCGCTCGATACGCGGAATCCAGCGGCAAGGAGGTCAACGTCGCCTACCCCCATGCCTGGCGATACCGGGACTGGGTCATCTCCGCCTTCAACGAAGACATCCCCTACGACCGATTCGTGCAGATGCAACTCGCGGGGGACCTCCTTCCCGCGAACAGCGAACACGAGGAGGCGAACAATCTCGTCGCGACCGGGTACCTGGCCATCGGCTCCAAGAGCCATGCCACCCGGGGGCGGAATCAGTTCCTGCTGGACGTGATCGACGAGCAGATCGATGCGACCACCCAGGGTCTCCTCGCCACCACGGTGGCCTGCGCCCGATGCCACGATCACAAGTTCGATCCGATCCCCCAGTCCGACTACTACGCGCTGGCCGGCGTGTTCGCCTCCTCCGAGACCCGTTTCGGGGCGATCCAGGCCAATCAGAGTCGCCACGCGAGCAAGCTCATCGAGCTCCCCGCCGGGGCGAGGCTTCCCGAGGGCTCGCCCATTCCTCCGGGCATTCACGCCCTGAGTGAACAGTCCCTCTCCCGAGCCCGCGCCCAGGTCGATGCGGCCCAGGAGGTCCGATCCCGAATTCCGGGGCGAGGAATGCGGAACCGCAACCGGCTCTCGGCCGAGGATCAGCGGGTGATCCAGCAAGGGCGACAGGCGGCGGGTCGAGTCGAGGTCGCCGAGACGCTCCTTGCGAGATTCGACGAAGCCGGCCGACCGACCATCGACAACTTCGTCTGCATGGGCGTGGTGGAGGGCGACCCTCGCAACGTTCCGTTCCTGGAGCGAGGAGAGATCGATCAGCCGCGGGAACTGGTGCCTCGAGGCTTCCCGAGGCTTCTGGATCCGGGCGACTCGAAGTCGATCTCCAGTGGCAGCGGCCGTCTCGAACTGGCGATGTGGATCACCGACGAGCGTCACCCGCTGACCGCCCGGGTGTGGTCGAACCGGATCTGGCAGCATCTCTTCGGCCGAGGCATCGTGCCGACGCCGGACAACTTCGGTCTCAGCGGACGCCCCCCGAGCAATGGTCCTCTTCTGGACCATCTGGCGACCAGACTCCGCCGCCTGAACTGGTCCACCAAGGACCTGCTTCGGGAGCTGGTGCTCTCTCGGTCCTACGCCGTTTCGAGTCGGCCGGCGGACGATCAGGCCCGCGATCTCAATCTGCGGGACGTTGACCTCCTGATCCATGGGGTCATGCCGAAGCGGCCCCTGCAGGCCGAGGCCGTGCGCGACTCGCTCCTGGCCGTGTCCGGGCGACTGGACCCCTCCCCCCCGATCGGCTCCGCCGCCGCCTTCTTCGAAGGGCCGGTCCCCGCGAACCTGGTCGGACGCGTCCTGGACGCGTCGATGTCGAGCTACGAGGCGCATCGCAGCGTCTACCTTCCGGTGATGCGGGGGGCCCTGGTCGACGACCTGACGACCTTCGACTTCCCCGACCCCGAATTCGTCAAGGGCGAGCGGGATCGGACGAACGTGGCCACCCAGGCGCTCTTCCTGATGAACGACGAATCCGTCGCGACCAGCGCCGATCGACTCGCGGCGAGACTCGTCGCGGCCGAGCGCGACTTCCGGGGTCGGATGGAGATGGCGTATCGCCTGATCTTCGGCCGAAGGCCGAGCAGCTACGAGTACCGCGCGTGCCGCGACTTCCTCCAGGATATCGACGACTCGATTCGGGCCGACGACGCGCGACGCCTCCGGGAGGAGACACCGCAGGAACGACGCCGACGGATCCGCAATCGGCGACGAGGCGGCGAGGCGACCTCCTCCGCACCCGCGTCCCCCGATCCCGAGGTCCTGGGCTGGTCCACGCTCTGCCAGACCCTGTTCCAATCGAGCGAGTTCCGAATCCTGGACTGAACGAAACGGAGTCCGACATGAATCTCTGTTCCAATCGAGTCGCCACCAGCATCGATCGTCGCACGATGCTCCAGTCGATGGCCTTCGGATTCGGATGGACCGCCTTCAACGGTCTCGCGGGCGCGAATCCCCTTCCCGACGATCCCCTCGATCCCCGTCCGGGGCATCACCCGGGCACGGCGAAGCGGGTGATCTTCCTCTACATGAGCGGTGCCCCGAGTCACGTCGACACCTTCGACCACAAGCCGGCGCTCGCCCGGCTCGACGGACAGGAATATCGGCGGAACGCACGACTGCTTCCCAGTCCCTGGGCGTTTCGACCGCGGGGGGAGAGCGGCCTGATGATCAGCGATCTGTTCCCGGGCGTCGCGAGCCACGCCGACGACCTCTGCCTGCTCCGAGGCATGAAGGCGGGGATCCCCGCCCACGCCCAGGCCTCGCTCCAGCTCCACACCGGATCCTTCCAGTTCGTCCGGCCCTCCATGGGCGCCTGGTCGGTGTACGGACTCGGAAGCGAGAACGAGAACCTCCCGGGTTTCGTCACGATCAATCCGCGGGGCGGCGGTGCCGGTTCGTACGGAAGCGGCTTCCTCCCGGCGGCCTATCAGGGCACGCCAGTGAGTCTCTCCCGAAACAGCAACGCCACCGACGCGATTCCCAACCTCAGAAACGCTCGACACGGCAGCATGGTCCAGCGACGGCAACTCGCCCTGCTTCGGCAGCTCGAACGCGATCGGGAACGCCGAGCCGGCCGAGCGAAGGGGCTCGACAGCGTGCTGGATCAGTACGAGCTCGCGTTCCGGATGCAGTCGGAGGTCCCGGACGTCGTCGACCTCGCGACCGAGGACCGGCGAACGCTCGAGATGTACGGAATCGGACAGGGATCGACCGACGGCTTCGGTCGACAGTGCCTGCTGGCTCGACGACTCGCGGAAGAGGGGGTTCGATTCATCGAGATCACCGCGGGGGGATGGGACACCCATCGGAACATGCGGGAGGAACTGGCCGCTCGATGCGAGGCCGTGGACAAGCCCATCGCCGGCCTGCTCACGGATCTCAAGCGACGACGCATGCTCGACGACACCCTGGTGATCTGGGGGGGCGAGTTCGGCCGGACTCCCTACGCCCAGGGCGACGACGGGCGGGATCACAACGCCCGGGGGTTCACGATGTGGATGGCGGGGGGCGGCGTCCGGGGCGGACTCTCCTACGGATCGACCGACGAGGTCGGAGCCGAGTCGGTGGAGGGGGTCATGGACATCCACGACTGGCACGCCACCATCCTGCATGCCCTCGGACTCGATCACGAACGCCTGACGTTCAACCACGCCGGTCGCGACTTCAGACTGACCGACGTCCACGGCAACGTGCACCGCGAGATCTTCGCATGATCAGCCTGGACCCTCGGCCAGGCGAAGCAGGACGACGCCTCCGACGATGAGGGCGAGACAGGCGACTCGCCGCCGGCTCGCCGACTCGCCCAGACGCACCATGCCCCAGACCGCGGTACCGACCGCGCCGAGCCCGGTCCAGACCGCGTACGCGGTGCCGATCGGGAGCGTCTCGGCGGCCATGGCGAGCATGCCCATGCTGAGCATCATCGCCACGACGAATCGAATCGTCGCGCTCCGGCGGCGAAACCCGTCGCTCGCCTTGAGGGAGATCGCCCCGACGCACTCGAAGACCGACGCGGCCAGCAGGACGATCCAGCTCATCCGGTCCCCTCCCGAGACTCGTTCGCACCCCGCAGGCCCAGGACGCCCCCGATCACCATGACGATGGCGAGGACGCGAAGAACGCTCATGCTCTCGTCGTGGACGAGCCAACCCAGCACCGCCGTGCCCGCCGCTCCGATTCCCGTCCAGACCGCATAGGCCGGTCCGATCGGCAGCACCCTCGTCGCCCGCGCCAGCGGCAGGAATGCGGCGACCATCGCGACGACCACCAACATCGTCGGAACCGGACGGGTGAAGCCCCGAGTCGCCGGACGTCCGACCGCCCAGGCGAT
>JAYZBK010000038.1:0-5265 GCA_036339295.1 Planctomycetota bacterium | reverse complement strand
AGCCGCTCCGGTGGGGGCTCGCGTCGCCCTCGATCGCGTGGGCGACGCGACGCTCGAGGGTCGCGACCGCGGCCTCGATCTCCTCGACCCGCACGTCGAGCGAGGCCATCGCCGACAGCCTTCGGTCGAGGGCCTGGGATGCGTCCCGCTGGTCGCGGAGAAGTCTCGTCGCTCGAAGAAGCTGGGACTCGAGGGCGGAGATCATCCGGGCACCGAGCTTCAAGTGTTCGCGGAGGTCGGCCGGCGAGGCCGGCTCATCGGTCTTCGGTTCGATCGGGGTTCGATCCATGGACATGGACTCCCTCGCTTCCGCGTCCTCCGCATCCGAAGACGTTTCGGCGGGTCGGATGGACGGCGGCCGGGCCGATCCTCCCGGTCCGATCGAGGAGGAGACGGCCGTCAGGCCCTCCGACCCGGATGGTCGGGGACCGGCGGCATCGTCCTGCATGGGAGCGCATTCGTCCAGTGCCATCGAGGTCTCCGGGTGGGGGAGGCGACGGCGATGCGATCGAGGAACCCCGCCTCGGCCGTCGTGTCACCGCGACAACCCCGGAGGGAGGACGGACTTTCGGGGATTCGAGGCCGTCAGGCGGGCTCGAAGGCTCAGGGAACCTTCGATGCCGGGTGCGGGGTCGCCAGCCGCAACTCCCGGATCGCGACCGTCTGGGCCTCGCGGAGCCGGGCGAGCACGGGATCGGAGACTCCCGTCGGACCGTCGGCCAGCTCGAATCCGATTCGCAGGACCGCATCGAGGTCGATGGACTCCGCGGGACGGGCGAGGGAGATCCCGGGTGGCTGCTCCGAACGGGCGAGGATGCCGGCGAGCACGAGGCGATCGGCGAGTCGTCGAGCGAGCTCGGGGTCGATCGCGAGCTCGGCCGCCACTTCGTCGACCTGCACCGTCCGTCCCTCGTCGAATCCCTCGGCGACCTTCTCGACCAAGCCGATCGCCACCGCCGGCTCGACCAGCCGGTGTTCTCCGTCTCCACGAACGAGGACCTCGACGCCCCGGCCCCGGAGGACCTGGATGATCGCCGAGACCTCGAGTCCGAAGAGGACGAAGACCCACATCAGGTACATCCAGAACATGAACAGGGGGATGAGCCCGAGCGATCCGTAGAGCTGGTTCAGCGTGAGGGCGTGCGTCGTGTACACGCCGAGGAGGTTCCTCGCGGACTCGATGAGGATCGCGCCGACGACGGCGCCCATCATCGCCGGCTTGACCTCCACCCTGGTGTTCGGCACCCAGAGATACGCCATCGAGAGCAGGAGCCAGGTGAAGAAGAAGCCGGCCCCGAGATCGATCGTGGTCCCGAGCCACGTCCAGTCGGGCAGGATGCTCCTCACGGAGGCCACGCCACCCGTCAGGAACGGAAGGACGCCGCCGAGGGCGGCCGGGAAGGTCAGGAGGAACCAGTACACGAGGAGTCGCTTGAGCCACGAGCGTCCCTTCGGCGCGCGATAGATCCGGTTGAATCCCTCCTCGATGGTGACGAGCACCCAGAGGGCGCTGAAGATCACGACGCCGAAGCCGACCCAGCCCAGGGCCGCGAGGTTGACGTGGCTCGCTCCGGCCACGAGCTCCTCGAGCCACGTGCCGAGGTTGGAGGCGGCATCGCCGGTGTTGGCCGAGAGGCTCACCTCGCCGAGACCCAGCCGATCGATGATCGAGCGGATGAAGCCGGGGAAGCTCTCCTGGAGGACGCTTCGGCTGACCACGGTGATCACCACGAGGACCGGGACGAGCCCGAAGAGGACCCGGAAGGCGAGGGCGGCCGCGAGCACCGGGGCCTGGTCCTCCCCGAGGTGCCGGGCGCAGTACCGGAGCACCTCGAACCAGCGACGGATCGAGGCCTGCATGGTCGTCAGCTGGCAGATCGGCTCGGTGATCGCGAGCTTCAGCCAGTTGATGGCGTTCCGAATCGATTGGAGCATGGGCGGGGTCTCCGGGTCCGGGGCCCGGTGGAATCCCGGGACCCGGTAGAATGATCGGAATGCCAAGCCGTCGCGACGGAGGGAAATCCTCGGAAGACCGTCGAATCCGGATCCAGAGGGTCCTGGCCGACGCCGGCGTGGCCTCTCGACGGGCCAGCGAGGAGCTGGTCCTCGAAGGGGCGGTGACCGTGAACGGGCGGGTCGTCCAGGAACTTCCCTGCTTCGTCGACCCCGACGCGGACGACATCCGGGTGAACGGTCGGCGGATCGAGAAGCCCCGTCGCCATCACTACATCATGCTCTTCAAGCCGAAGGGCTACGTCTGCACGGCGAAGGACCCGCAGGGCCGGAAGATCGCCCACGACCTCGTGAAGCATCCCTCCGGGGCCCGGCTCTTCAGCGTCGGTCGGCTCGATCTCGAGAGTTCCGGTCTGCTGCTCCTGACCGACGACGGTGAACTGGCCAATCGGCTGACGCACCCGCGGTACGGCGTTCACAAGGGATACGACGTCACGGTTCGCGGCCGGCTCGACGACGAGCAGGTCGAGAAGGTCCGCAAGGGTCTCTTCCTCGTCGATCGAAGGACCGGCGAAGCGTCCCGGACCGCGGAGAGCGACCTCGTCGTCCTGAAGCGGGACCGCGAGCGGACGCGGCTCTACATCGCGCTCCGCGAGGGTCGCAATCGCCAGATCCGCCGGGTCATGGATCGCGTCGGTCATCCGGTCCGGAAGCTGCGACGCGTCCAGATGGGCCCCTTGAAGTTGAAGGGCCTCGCGGTCGGCGAATGGCGGGAGCTGACTCCCGGCGAGCTGGGTGCCCTGCGACGCGCCGCTGCGGGCGAGGAGGCGACGGTGTCGACGGGTCCACGCGATCCGCATGGTCGGGTCGGTCGCCGGAAGGCGGGACGCACGGGCGGTCGTTCCGGCAGTGGTTCCAGGAGTCGTTCGGGGCAGGGTGCCCGGAAGCGTCGAGGTTGAACGGAGCGATCGGGATCCCACCATGCCCATCTACGAGTACGAGTGCGAGGAGGACGGCGAGGTCGTGTCCATGCTTCGACCGATGGCCGAGGCCGATCGACCGATCGAGGACCCTCGCGGTCTTGGAAGGTCCTTCAAGCGTCGGCTGAGCGTCTTCGGGGTCGGCGCGGCCCCGGAGGCGGTCTCCCCGCCCGGGACCTGCCCCTGCGGGGTGGACGCCGCTCGCTGCGGGCGACTCGGCTGACCGGGAAGGGGGCGAGCATGAACGAACCTTCGACATCTCCCGGGGCGACCAGGCACGGGGTCGACTTCTCCGGCGCCGCGGCCGGCGGATCGGGCATCCGGGTCGCGACCCGTGACGTCGGGGGCGAGCTCACGAGCATCGACCGAATCGATCGCAGTGAACTCAGACGCCGAATCCTCTCGGGGCTCGACGCCTCCGCCACCAGCCGGCATGTCTGGCTCATCGACGCCCCGTTCGGGATCCCGATCCCGACGCTCGAGGCGTGCGGCATCGAGCCCGAGTGGTCCCGATCGGTCGAGTGGCTCGCGTCCTGTTCCGACCCCCGGGAGTGGCGACGGGCGGTGCGCGGCGTGACCCGCAAGGAGCCGAAGCGGATCGCCGATCGGGCGGCCTCGACCCCGATGGCGTCCATGAACCTTCGGGTGTTCAAGCAGACGTGGACGGTGATGGTCGAGGTGCTCGGCCCGCTCGTGGCGGAGGGGGTTCGAGTGGAGCCGATGGCGGGACCGGCCGGAGCGAAGGTCGTGGTGGCGGAAGGCTGCCCGGCGTCGGTCCTGCGACGTGGTGGTGATCCCGCCCGGGGATACAAGGGCGGCTCCGAAGCGAACCGGGCTCGTCGGGAGGAGATCGTCTCCCGGATGGCCGAGGACTGGGGGCTCGAACTGACGCCCGGACTGGCCCGGCGATGCATCGAGGACGAGGGGGGTGACGACCTCGACGCGGTGCTGCTCACCCTCGACCCCTGGCAGGGGCCGCCGCCGGCCGAGTCCCGGATCGAGGGCTGGGTCTGGTGACCGGGCCCGAGCGACGCCCCGGAAGCGAATGAGGCCCGTGGAAAAGCAACGACCCCCCTCGAGAGGGGGGTCGCTGGAATGCCCAGAAGAGGACTCGAACCTCCACGGGATTTTACTCCCACCAGCACCTCAAGCTGGCGCGTCTGCCAATTCCGCCATCTGGGCGACGGACTCCGCGGGGTGCCACGGAGGATCGAGAAGTATACAACCCGGCTGGATCCTGTCGAGCCCATCCCCCGATCGCTCCCTAGGATGGGTCGCATGACGTCGCCAGACGCCCAGATCGATGCCCGGAGGCCCCCGCTCGACGAGTCGGGGGTGCTTCGCATCAACGAGATCTTCCACTCCATCCAGGGCGAATCGACGCGGGCGGGGGAGCCGTGCATCTTCGTGCGGCTCGCCGGCTGCCATCTCCGCTGCCACTGGTGCGACACCGAGTACGCCTTTCGGGAGGGGACGCGTCGGCCGGTCTCCGAGGTGCTCGAGGAGGTCCTCGGGATCGACTGCCCGCTCGTCGAGATCACCGGAGGCGAACCGCTCCTGCAGCGCTCGATGCATGAACTCGAGCGAGCCCTCTGGGCGGCGGGTCGCACCGTGATGATCGAGACGTCGGGGGCCTGCGACATCTCCGCGTGCGATCCGCGGTCGATCGTCATCATGGACTTCAAGGCACCGTCGAGTGGAGAGGTCGACCGCCATCTCGACTCGAATGTCGATGCCCTGCAGCCCCATCACGAGGCGAAGTTCGTCGTCGGCGACCGGGCCGACTACGAGTGGGCGAGGGAGGTCATCGCCGAACACGATCTCTCGTCGAGGGTCGCGTCGGTCCTGATGAGTCCGGTCTTTCCGCAGGCTCGGGGCCTCGAGATCGCCGGCGCCCCCGGCATCGAGCCGCAGCTTCTCGCCCGGTGGATCCTCGAGGATGCGCTGCCGGTGCGGATGCAGCTCCAGCTTCACAAGTTCATCTGGGAACCGACGACCCGCGGGGTGTAGGCCTTCCTCCTCGGACGAGTCGTGGGGCGACCGGGCCGCCGAAGCGAGGCTGGCTGAGCGCAGTCGTTCGTCGATGGGTGGAGGGGCAGGCTCGCCGAAGCGAGGCGGGCCGGGCGCAGTCGTTCGTCGATGGGTGGAAGGACAGGCTCGCTGAAGCGAGGCGGGCTGGGCGCAGCCCCCCGCCGAGCGTTCAAAAGAGAAAAGCGGGGGTGGCCGCAGCGACCCCCCCCTGGGTTCGGTGCCGGTTCGCCCGGCTCCGGGGGCGCTCGTACCGAAGTAGGCGCGCATGATCCCCAGGTCGCCGCCCGCGACCCGGCCGGTG
>JAYZBK010000037.1:0-13832 GCA_036339295.1 Planctomycetota bacterium | reverse complement strand
GATCGAATGAACGACCCAGTGAATCCCCAGACCCCCGAGTCGACCCCCGAGTCGACCCCCGAGCCGACCCCGTCGGCCGACGCCCCCGTGCCGGGTGGGCCCGCCGATGCGCCCGTCGACGGGTCCGTCGATGGGCTGGATCCGACCACCGAGGCGATCCAGGACGTGACGGCCCAGGTCGATGGCATGGCGAGGGAGGCCGAGGCGGCCGCCCGACCGGTCGATCTCCCCGACCTCTCGGGTTCGGGCGATCCCGGGGCGGGCACCGGCATCGGGCTCCTCGGCGACGTCGATCTCGACGTCCGGATCGAGCTCGGGCGCACCCGGATGCTCGTCGACGACGTGCTCAAGCTCTCGCCGGAATCGGTGGTGGAGCTCGACAAGGCGGCCGGTGATCCGGTCGACATCTACGTGAACGGCCGCCACGTCGCCCGCGGCGAGGTGCTGGTGCTCAACGAGAACTTCTGCGTGCGGGTGAGCGAGATCGTCGGTCGGGTCCCCGACTCGGACGCCGGCTGACCTCGTCCCGGTCGGAGGATCCGGCCGTTCCCCATCGATCCGAAGCCACGGAAGGCGACCATGGATCATCGATCGAGACTTGCGTGCGTGACGGCCGTCGTCGCGCTTCTGGCCGGTGCCGAGACCGCTCGTGCGAACCAGGCCGAACCCTCCACCTCGAAGCCGGTCAGTGGCGTCGGTGCCGTGACCCTGGGTGCCCGGGACGACGTCGAGTCGTTGCGAGCGACGGCCGACCGCCTCGCATCGCGGATCGAATCCGCCGCTTCCCGCGGCCTGGGTGATCCGATCGAGGCGAGCGACGAGCCACCTGCCACCTCGGACGCGGCGCCGCTGCCGGCCCCGGTCCCCGAGGCCGAGGTCGCCGACGAACCCTCCGGCGAGGCGGGCACGATCGGCACGGCCCGCACCCCGATCACCGATCGATTCGGCGGCGGCGTCGGCGGCATGCTCTCGCCGCGGGGCGACCAGGGAGGGGGCTGGTGGACCAGCCCCGAGGTCCGCGTGGTCGGACTGCTGGTGGCCCTCGGCGTGGTGGCCTTCGTGGCGAAGCGGATGTCCAGGCGGGGCGTGATCCCCGGCGCGGGACGTCCGTCCGGCGTCCTGTCGGTGCTGGCTCGCTATCCCTTCGGCCGGGGCGCCACCCTCGTGCTCGTCGAGTGCGGGCCGCGGATCCTCCTCCTCCACCAGCACGGCGGCAAGGGCGGGGAGATCACCGCCCTCACCGAATTCGTGGATGCGAACGACGTCGCCGACCTGAGGACCCGGCTGGGTGCCGATTCACGGACCGGGCGGGACGACTTCGAGCGGTCCCTCGCCCGGAACCTCGGTCGCTACGACCGCACCGGCCGGCCCGAGGGCTTCGGAGGTCGCGACGGCCTCGCCCTCGACGACGCGATGGAGACCGTCGATCTCACTCGCCGACGTCCCCGACGCGGAGCCCGCGGCTGATGATCCCGACGGCGTCGAACGCCATCCTCGGCCAGGCCGCCACGACGGCCGCCCCGACCACGGACGCCCAGGCGTTCGCGGATCCGATCGCGTTCGTCGAGTCGGCCGCGTCCGCGGTGCCGGGCGGGCTCGCGGGGACGTCCGCACCGATCACGATCGTCCTCCTGCTGACGCTCCTGACGGTCGCGCCGGCGATCCTGATCCTCTGCACCTCGTTCACGCGTTTCGTGGTGGTGATCGGCCTGCTTCGGCAGGCGATCGGCACCCAGGGGCTTCCGCCCAGCCAGATCGTCGTCGGCCTCAGCCTCTTCCTGACCTTCGTCGCCATGACCCCGACGCTCGACGCGATGTGGGAGGAGGGGCTGCAGCCCTATCTCGACGCCCCCGTCGGGGAGCGGGACTCGGCCGCGGCCTGGGAGGGCATGAAGCGACCGCTGAAGCGATTCATGGTGGCGCAGATCCGGTACGACGGGAACGAGAGCTCCCTCCAGATGATGATGGAGTTCTCGGGATGGGACTACGAGCGGGACGGTGACTTCAACCCGCTCGGCGACGAGGTCGGCCTCGTGCAACTGGTCCCGGCCTTCGTGCTCAGCGAGCTCAAGACGGCGTTCCTGATCGCCTTCAGGATCTACCTGCCGTTCCTCGTGATCGACATGGTCGTGTCGAGCCTGCTCATCTCGATGGGCATGATGATGCTCCCGCCCGTCTTCGTCTCGTTGCCGTTCAAGCTCCTGCTCTTCGTGATCGCCGACGGCTGGATGCTCGTCGCCGGAAGCCTGATGTACGGCGTGCAGGCCGCGTCCGCCGGTGCGGTCCCGTTCTGACGGGGTCGCCGATGCGTCGCAGGAGGCGACGCGAACCTGGGAATGGAGTCCCGATGGAAGCCGAAGGTCTCGATCTCGTCCGACAAACCCTGCTGATCACGCTCTGGATCTCGACCCCGATCCTCGCCGCGGGCATCGCGGTGGGCCTCGTGGTCTCGATCGCCCAGGCGGTCACGCAGATCCAGGAGCAGACCCTCTCGTTCGTTCCCAAGATCGCCGCGATGATCCTCGTCGCGGTCGCGCTCCTCGGCTGGATCGCGACCGAGCTCGTCCAGTTCGCCACCACGATGTTCCAGGGCTGAAGCAGGAAGGATGGAAGCGATCGCGATCATCGAGCGAAGCATGGGGCCCGCCGCCCTGGTCGTGATGCGACTGGGCGGACTCTTCATCTTCGCGCCGCTCGTCTCCATGAGCGCGATTCCCGGTCGCATCAAGGGCCTGCTGGTGCTGGTCACCGGGGTCGGTGCATGGGCGGTCCTGTCGCAGCGCGGCGTGGCGTTCCCGGCGGTGTCCATCATGGATCCCTGGGCCATGGTCCCGCTCGGCGCCGCCGAGATCGCGATCGGCGCCATGATCGGGTTCGTGGCGTCTCTGCCGATCTTCGCGATGCAGACGGGCGGCCTGGTCATGGGCCAGCAGATGGGACTCGGGTTCGCCCGCTTCTACAACCCGGCGGCCGACGCCGAGAGCGACGTGCTCGAGCAGCTCATGGTCTACCTCGCGATCGGCATGTTCCTCGTCTTCGGCGGGCTGGACGCGATCTTCCTCTGCGTCCTCCGCAGTTTCGAGTACGTCGACGCCGGGGTCTTCGTCGCGGAGGGCGGGGCGATCTCGCTGATCATCGGCGTCCTGCTCGCCGCGACCGAGTTCGGCCTGCGAATCGCCGTGCCGCTCCTCGGCGTCGTCTTCCTCGAGACGGTCGCGATGGGCTTCGTGTCCAAGACGGTGCCGCAGCTCAACGTGCTCAGCCTCGGGTTCCCCGTCCGGATCATCATCGGCCTGGTCGTCGTCTACATGGCGATCGACGTCATCGGGGTGGTGAACGAGAACTTCACCGGCGAGGTCCTCGACGTCCTCCACGCCTGGGCGCTCTCGGCCCGGCCCGTCCCCGGGGGAGGTGCCTGACATGGCGGAGGACCTCGGCGAGAAGACGGAGGACCCGACCCCGCGGAAGCTGCAGAAGGCGCGGGACCAGGGCCAGATCCCCCGGAGCACCGACCTCGCCTCGGCCCTGTCGCTCGGCGCGGCCACCGCGATCCTGTTCTGGTTCGCGATGCCCTCCCTCCAGCGGCTCGGCGGCCTCGTCGAGCACGGTCTCTGGTCCGCGAGGGAGACCAGCATGGCCGGCACCGGGCCGATGATCGCCTCCGCCGCGTGGGTGGGCCTCGCCGTGCTCGCCCCCCTCGTGCTCGCGGCGTGGGTCGCCGCCTACCTGTCCCACCTCTGGCAGGTCGGGGTCGGCATCCGGACGAAGCCGATCGAGCCGTCGCTCGAGAAGATCGATCCCTTCAAGGGCGTGAAGCGCATCCTCGGGGTCCAGGCCGTCGTGAAGGGCGGCATGGACCTCGGCAAGACCGTGATCGCCCTCGGCGTCGCCGGCCTCGTCTCCTGGCGGATGCACGACACGCTGGTCGTCCTCCCCGAGTACTCCGTGCTCGACGGGTTCGCCGTCATCGGCCGACTCATGCTCGAACTGGCGGCGGTGATCGTCCTCGCCCTCCTCGTCCTCGCGGTCTTCGACTTCATGTTCCAGAAGTGGAAGCACCGCAAGGACCAGCGGATGACCAAGCAGGAGGTCCGCGAGGAGCACAAGGACATGGAGGGCGACCCGCACGTCAAGCGCCGCCGGATGCAGATGGCCCGCCAGATGACCATGCAGCGCATCGCGCAGTCCGTCCCGACCGCCGACGTGGTCGTGACCAACCCCGAGCACATCTCCGTCGCCATCAAGTACGAGGAGGGTGCGATGAACGCCCCGGTCGTCGTGGCGATGGGCGTCGACCACCTCGCCCTCCGGATCCGTCGGATCGCCGCCCAGAACGGCGTCCCGATCGTCGAGCGGAAGCCGCTCGCCCGGCTGCTCCACAAGACCGTCGACGTCGGCGACCCGATCCCCCCGGACGCCTACGCGGCCGTGGCGGAGGTCCTCGCCTACGTCTACCGAATGAACGGGCGTGCGGCGTGATTGTCGTCGTGAACCCCGCGGAATCGATCGCACCATGAGCAAGTCGGCCGAACTTCCAGCCATCTTCCACCAGGTCGCCCGGCACCGTCACCTGATCGTGCCGATCGGGTTCCTGGCGCTGATCGGCGTGCTCGTGGTGCCGCTCCCGCCGTTCGCGCTCGACGTCCTGATCAGCGGCAACATCGCGCTGGCCGCGATCGTGCTCCTGACCACGATCTACATGAACCGGCCGCTCGACTTCAGCGTCTTCCCGGCGCTGCTGCTCGCCACCACCCTCTTCCGCCTCGTCCTGAACGTGGCGTCGACGAGGCTGATCCTCGGGGCCGAGAACTCCGGCGACGCGTCGGCCGCGGCCGGCAAGGTGATCGAGGCGTTCGCGAACTTCGTCGCGGGCAGCAACCCGGTGATCGGCGCGATCATCTTCCTGATCCTCGTGATCGTGCAGTTCCTGGTCATCACCAAGGGTGCGACCCGCATGTCCGAGGTGGCGGCCCGATTCACGCTCGATGCGATGCCCGGCAAGCAGATGGCGATCGACGCCGACCTCTCGGCCGGCCTGCTGACCGAGGACGAGGCCCGGGCCCGGCGGGACGAGATCACCCGCGAGGCCGACTTCTACGGGGCGATGGACGGTGCCTCCAAGTTCGTCCGTGGCGACGCCATCGCGGGCATCATCATCACCGCCGTGAACATCCTCGGCGGGTTCGCGATCGCGATGCTGATGTACGACTACACGGCCGGCGAGGCGCTGAAGGTCTTCGGCATGCTGTCGATCGGCGACGGGCTCGTCTCGCAGATCCCGGCGTTCATCGTGGCGATCGCGGCGGGACTGATCGTCTCGCGGGCCGGCGGCGGGGCGAACATCGGGATGGAGATCCCGGCCCAGCTCGCCTCGCAGCCGATGGCCCTCTTCCTCATCAGCGGGTTCCTCGGGCTGCTCTCCCTGACCCCGCTCCCGACGATGCCGCTCCTGCTGGCCGCGATCCTCATCCTCGGCATCGGCCTGAGCATGCGCCGGATCGCCAGGGCCGAGGAGGGACGTCGCGAGGCGGAGGCCCGGCAGGAGGCCGAGGCGGAGAGGGCGGAGCCGGCGGCGCCGGAGCAGTACCTCGGGGTCGACGTGCTCGAACTCGAGCTCGGCTACTCGCTGGTCCGCCTCGTCGACGGCGCGAACGGCGGCGATCTCCTCGATCGGATCGCCCGGGTCCGACAGGACCTGGCGGTGGAGCTCGGGATGGTCATGCCCCCGGTGCGGATCCGCGACAACATGAACATCCCGCCCGAGCACTACCGGGTGAAGATCCGCGGCGCCGTCGTGGACGAGGGCGAGGTCCAGCCGGAACTCATGATGGCGATGGACTCCGGGCTCGCGTCCGGGCAGCTCGAGGGCATCCGGCGGAAGGAACCCGCGTTCGGTCTCGACGCCATCTGGATCGACCCGGGACTCCGTCACCGGGCCGAGTCCCTCAACTACACCGTCGTCGCCCCGACCTCCGTGATGGCGACGCACCTCGCGGAACTCGTCCGGCGGCACGCCGACGAACTGCTGACCCGGGAGGAGGTCGGCAACCTCGTCGAGCAGCTGAAGACCTCGGCTCCCAAGCTCGTGGAGGAGGTCGTCCCCGCGCTGGTGAAGCCGGGCGAGCTCCAGAAGGTCATGCAGTCCCTGCTGCGCGAGGGCGTGCCGATCCGCGACCTCGAGACGATCCTCGAGACCCTCGGGGACTGGATCGGGCACACCCGCGACACCGACGTGCTCGTCGAGTACGTCCGGAACGCCCTCCGGCGATCGATCTGCACCATGCATGCCGAGCTGGACGAGTCCGGTCGGCCGCGGATCCACGTCGTCACCATGGATCCCGACGTCGAGGACCGGATCAACGCCCACATCGATCGAGGGGCGGGAGGCACCACCGTCTCGGTGCCGCCCCGGCTCGCCGGCGACATCGCCCGGGCGGTCGCGGATGCGGCCAGGCCGCTGGCCGAAGCCGGGCGAGCCACGATCGTGGTGTCGTCGCCGACCGTCCGCGCTCCTCTTCGGCAGATCCTCCAACCTCATCTTGCAGGGGTCGTGGTTCTCGGCTACAACGAACTCGTCGACGGATTCGACGTCCAGTCCGTCGGCCTGGTCCAGCTGCCTTCGGCCCCCGCGGCCGCCGCTCCCGAGCGATCGGCGACCCCGGTCCCCGCCGGCTGACCCGCCTCCCCGCGCGAATCCTGCGCGGCCGATCGCGGGTCCTGAAAGGACCGGCGACGCCGCTGGTTGTCGCTTGTTGACGGCGCGTCGTGGACGCAGGCGAGCGGAGCTCGCCCGATACCTTCAGGACCGGCGAGGCCGGTCCGGACCGACTTTCGGATCACTCGCCAGGAGGGCGATTCCGTGAGACTCAAGACCTTCAGAGCATTCACCCTCGACGAGGCACTCGACGCGGTCCACGACGACCTCGGCGAGGACGCCGCGATCCTGCACACCAGGACCTTCCGGAAGGGGGGGCTCCTGGGCCTTGGTGGCCGTGAAGTCGTCGAGGTGATCGCGTCGGAAGCCGAGCCGGGCTCGAGCATCCTCCCCGCGGTGGGTGTCGGATCGGACGTCGGGAAGCCCGTGGCCGATCCGGTCCCGGGTGGTCCGGCCACCGACGAGCCCTCCGTCGAGGAGGCATCGGCCCCGATCGCCGCCGGATCGCTCGCCGGCCGTGCCGCGCGTCTCTACGGCGTGGAGCAGGCTCGATCGAGCGACTCGTCCATCGAGCCGAGCACGACCCCTTCGGAGCCGGTCGAGCCCGCGCCTTCCAGCGGCACGCTCGAGGTCGATCGGGATCGCACCCGGGCCCTCGCCCGCGCGATGGAGATCCGGCTCGAGCGGCAGCAGGCCGCCCGCGCCGCCGCCGGGGTCACGGGACCGGACGACCTCGTCGGCGACCACGCGGATGCGACACCGAGCGAACCTCCGATCTCCCCGGCCGATACGACGCCCGACACGACGCCCGAAACGATGGCGACATCGCCCGAGGTCGCAGCCGAGACGTTCACGATCGCCCCCGGAGGCCTCCTCGTCCCGGAGTCCCGGCCGGAAGATGGTCTCGCGGACACGCCGCGGGTCGTCGAACTCGAGGTCGAGTCGATCGCCCCGTCGACCGACGGCGGCATTCCGACGGCCCTTCCGGTCGAGTCGTCCGCCGAGCCCGAGCCCGAGCCCGAGCCCGAGCCCGAGCCCGAGCCCGAGCCCGAGCCCGAGCCCAAGACCGAGCCCGCGGCCCGCGATGCCGAACAGGAACTTCGCCAGCTCGGCGAGGTCGTCGGCCGGGTGCTCGATCCGGATGCCCCGAGGAGCCTCTCGACGAACGTCGCCTCGAGCGGCCACGGCGACCCCCTGGCCTCGGCGTATGCGGAACTCATCGCGCAGGAGTTCTCGAAGGACCTCGCCGACCGAGTCGTCGGGTCGCTCGAGTCCCGCCTGGACACGGAGACCTCGAGGAACCACGAGGTCGTTCGACGGATGCTCCTCGAGGAGATCGCGGATCTCGTCCCCACGGAGGAGTCGATCGAGACGGTGGTGCCGCGCGACGGTCGTCCGAGGACGATCGCGTTCGTCGGACCGACCGGTGTCGGGAAGACGACGACGCTGGCGAAGATCGCGGCGACGCTGTCGATCCGTGACGGACTCAAGGTCGCGATGGTGACCGCCGACACCTATCGCATCTCCGCGGTGGACCAGCTCCGGACCTACGCGGAGATCCTCGGTTGCCATCTCGAGGTCGCGGGCGACGCTGCTTCGATGAAGACGGCCCTCGAGAACTGCCGGGGCGTGGACGCCATCCTCATCGACACGCCCGGCCGCAGCCAGAACGACGCGGACTCGCTCGCCGAGCTTCGCACGATCATGGACGCCGCCCGGCCGCACGAGACGCACCTCGTGCTCTCCGGCACCGCTTCCGAGCGGGTCCTGGTCCGGGAGGCGGAGGCGTTCGCCGGCCTCGGTCCGGATCGAGTCGTGCTCACCAAGCTCGACGAGGCCGTGGCGTTCGGCATGCTCGTCTCGGTCGTCCGACGGATCGGCCGTCGCATCAGCTGGGTCACCACCGGCCAGGAGGTCCCCCGCGACGTCGAATGGGCCACGGGAAGTCGAATCGCCGACCTCGTCCTCGGGGGAGCGGTGAAGTCGTGACGGATCAGGCGGCGCTCCTTCGAAACATGGTCGGCTCGGACGTCGGCGACGAGCGGGCGAGCATCGGCCCGGCACCCGCCGACAACGTGTCCAGCACGCGTCGTGGTCGGGTCAGCTTCGGTCCGGGCTCCGAGCGAGCCGCACCCCGGGCGGGCCGCGTGCAGCTCGCCCGCGCCATCGCGGTGGCGAGCGGCAAGGGTGGCGTCGGGAAGTCGAACATCTCCATCAACCTGGCGATCGCGATGGCGGAGCAGGGCCGACGGGTCGCGGTCTTCGACGCCGATCTCGGCTGCGCGAACGCCGACGTCCTCTGCGGGGTGTCGGTGAAGTCGACGCTCGAGGACGTGATCAAGGGCAGGAAGCGACTCGCGGACATCATGGTCGCCATCCCCGGGATCCGGGGTGGTCGGGGGCCGCAGGGCCGGGGAGGGGTCCGCCTCGTTCCCGGCGCCAGCGGGGTGGCCGAGCTCGCCTCGCTCAATGCGACCGAACGAACCGGCCTGGTGGAGCAGCTGGCCGCCCTCGAGCAGGTGGTCGACACGATCCTGATCGATGTCGGTGCGGGCATCGCCGCCGACGCCATCGCCTTCGCGATCGCCGCGGACTCGGTGCTCCTGACCTGCACGCCCGAGCCGACGTCGATGACCGACGCCTACGCCGCGGCCAAGTCGATGGTGGCGGCCCGGGACGACGTGGACATCTCGCTCGTGGTGAACATGGTCGGTGCGGAGGAGGAGGGGCTCGCGGTCCATCGAAGGATGGATTCCGTCGCCCGAAGGCACCTGGGCCGCTCGATCCCGCTGGCGGGACTCGTTCCCTTCGACTTCTCGGTGATCGACGCCGTGAAGCGGCGTCGGCCGCTCCTCGTGCAGTCGCCGGACGCCCGTGCGACCCGCGCGATCCGCAGCATCGGAAACGGGCTGCTGGCGGAGACCGCCGCCACTGAGAGAACCGAGGCTCCCAGGGGTTTTCTTTCGGGAATCCTGCGAGCCATCGGTCGCCGTTGACGCCCTGTCGACCGCTGTTCGCGTCCTGAACCGGACCCGGTCGATGAATCCTGATCATGGAACCAACCAGCCCGCGAATCTCGCTCGCGATCCCGACGGCCTGCTTCGTGGCGGTCGCCGGCTTCGCCGTCTCCCTGGCCGTCGGGGCGATGGTGGACAATCCCGTGGGCGCAGTGATTGCGCGTTCCCTGCTGGTTCTCGTGGTCTCCTGGCCGATCGGCTTCGGAATCGGCCTGCTCCTGGAACACCTGTTCCGAGAATCCGTGGACGACGAGATCGCACGATCGTCCCAATCGGAACCGATGGCCGTCGACGACCCGACGACGGGCCTCGAAGACGTGGAAATCGTCGACGAATCCCTTCCGGTATCGGAGGATCGAGGTTCGGCCGAGGCTGGTGCCTCCGCCGCTTCCTGACCCGTCCGGAATCGGCCCATGCCTTCGAAATCCCCCGGCTCGACCATCGGGCGGGTGCCCCATCTTCGATCTCCGGAAGGCGGGGGGGTTGGCGCGTCCGAAAACGTCGTGGTATGGTCCCGGCGTGATCGTCAAGGATCGGCGATCGCACGGAACCGCCTGCTCGGTTCCACCCCGGACACGGTGTCGTCCACGGCGACCCGGTCCAGACATCGGGTGACGTCGCCGTGACGACACCTCTCACGACCGACCCTCGGGTCGGGTTCAAGGTCAACAGGTCAAGGAGCGGACCGATGACGACCAGGAATGGCGCGAAAGCGCCGGCGACCGCCGTCGCCGAACCGGAAGAGGACGTGGAGGCCGAGCGCAGCTCGCCCGCCACGTCCGGCAAGACCACCAAGGCACGCAGCAAGTCGAAGGCGACCGCGAAGCGGAAGTCCTCGGCCGACGACGCGGTCGTGGAACTCGAGACCGGGAAGCCGGCCCCGAGACGCGAACGGGCGGCGAGCCGCAGTGGCACGAAGGGATCCCGTCGACGGGCGACCGATCGCGCGCTGTCGGACATCCCGATCGAGGAGATCTGGCAGCTCTACCGCGAGGAGCCGACCCTCGACATCAGGAACTTCCTGGTCGAGAAGTACTTCGACCTGGTTCGCTTCACCGCCGAGCGGATGGCCATGCGGCTTCCCGCCGAGGTGGACACGAACGACCTGATGTCGGCCGGCTCGTTCGGGCTGATGGATGCGATCAACGCCTTCGATCCCGGGCGGAACGTCAAGTTCGAGACGTACTGCACGCAGCGGATCCGCGGGGCCATCTTCGACGAGCTGCGGTCGATGGACTGGGTGCCGCGACTGGTCCGGTCGCGCACCGCCAAGTTCGAGTCGACCCGCAAGCAGATCGAGATGGAGACCGGCCAGGCGGCCAGCGACGACGAGATCGCCGATCGCCTGCAGCTCTCCGAGGACGAGTACCGGAAGCTCAAGCGGGACTCGCGTCCCGTCACCCAGGTCAGCCTCAACCGCAAGTGGTTCGAGACCGACTCGAGCAAGGACGTCCGCGAGATCGACGTCGTCAAGGACACGCGGCAGGAGAACCCCCTGACCGCCGTCCAGCGGCAGGACCTCCAGGGGCTCCTCACCAAGGGACTCTCGAGGGCCGAGCGGCTGATCGTCATCCTCTACTACTACGAGGAGATGACGATGAAGGAGATCGGGCTCACCCTGGACCTCTCCGAGAGCCGGGTCAGCCAGATGCACTCCTCGATCCTGGCTCGTCTCAAGGCGCAGATGCAGCACCGCGAGAAGGAGTTCTGATCGACCGGCGGCTCGCTCGCCTCGACCGCTCCACCCGCGGGCAGGCCGCCGACATGTCGGGAATCCAAGGACCCCCGTTCCGCCGGAACGGGGGTCCTTTCATTCCACGCCTGCGGGTCGAGGGCGATCAGCGGCCGGCGGCGACCTCGATCGATCGGATGCGGAGATCCCTGAACTCGATGGCGGACCCGTGGGCCTGGAGGCCGATCGGACCGGACTCGGGAATCCCGGGAAGCGGGCAGGAGACGAGGACGTGCTCCCCGTTCAGGTCGACATCCAGGACCTCGCCCACGAGGGTGATGCGGAACTCGTTCCATTCGCCCACGGGACGATCCGCTCGCTTGACCGGGGTGGCCCGGGCCCGGGTCTCCGGAGGCATCCGGCCATCGGTGCGGTATCCGTAGACCTCGCCGCTGCCCGCCGGCCACTCCCAGATGTTCACCTGGCTCTTGGAGTTCCCGCGGAGGTAGATGCCGCTGTCCCGTTCCTCGATCTCGACGGTCACGACCCGGCCGTCGGCATCGGTGCGATTGGATCCGTCGGGATCGATGACCGGTCGCTGCATGGTTCCCTGCGAGGGGCCGATCCACCGCCAGGAGACGAGCAGCTCGAAGTCCTCGAACGTTCCCTCGGTCCAGAGGTCGCCCTTCACGCCGTCGAAGCGGAGGACGCCGTCCTCGACGCTCCAGTGTTCGGCCGCGGTCTCGGAGACCTCCCAGCCGGCGAGGTCGGTGCCGTTGAAGAGCGGCACGAAGCCCGCGTCCTCGGTGGCGGTGGGGGTGCCGCCGCATCCGAGGGCCAGCAAGGCCAGGCCGAAGGTCGAGAGGGTGGTCGTCGTGGATCTCATGCCTCGATGGTCTCCAGTTCATCGGCGAAGAGGAGCTCCGCGGTGGTCTTCGCCTCGACCTCCTCCCGGTCGACGCCCGGGGCGAGCTCGGTCACGCGGAATCGTCGTCGATCGTGATCCATCTCCATGACGCAGAGGTCGGTGATGATCATGTCGATGCAGCGAAGGCCGGTCAGGGGCAGGGTGCAGCTCGGGATGATCTTCGGCGCGCCCTTCCGATTGGTGTGCTCCATCGTCACGATCACCCGTCGGACGCCCGCGACGAGGTCCATCGCGCCGCCCATGCCCTTGACCATCTTGCCCGGGATCATCCAGTTCGCGATGTCGCCCTCCTGGCTCACCTCCATGGCGCCCAGGATCGCGAGGTCGATGTGGCCGCCCCGGATCATCTCGAAGCTCTCGGCGCTGGAGAAGAAGGAGTGTCCCGGCACGCCGGTCACGGTCTGCTTGCCGGCATTGATCATGTCGGCGTCGACCTCCTCCTCGGTCGGGAAGGGTCCCATGCCGAGCAGTCCGTTCTCCGACTGGAGCCAGACCGTCATGCCGTCCGGCACGTGGTTGGCCACGAGGGTCGGCATGCCGATCCCCAGGTTGACGTAGAAGCCGTCGCGGAGTTCCCGGGCGGCCCGGCGAGTGATTCCATCGCGATCGAGGGGCATGGCGGATCCAGAGCGGGGAGTCTTGGTTGGAGCAGGCTGGAACGGATTGGAACAACGGTGGAATGGTAGTTGGGACGTCCGCATGTCGCTCAGCGCTCGCTTATTTGGGGCATTGCGATCCGTCAACGCTCGAATTGGATCCGGTCGACTGCTAGGGTCGAATCTCCCTGTCCCATCCCATTCCCAGGAGTCCCTGATGTTTCGTTCCCTGATTGCCCTCGCCATCGCCCTCGCGGTCGCCTCGACCTCGCGGGCGGATCTCGTCGACCCCTCGGTGCCCACGTGGCGCGGTGAGGCCGGCAGCCTCTACTACCAGTGGGACTCGTTCACCGATCCCTTCGCCCAGCCGAACTTCCCCACGACGCCTCCGTTCGACTTCTCGGCCCAGGTGTTCAACTTCGTGGGAGGCGCCCAGCTCATCGATGGATCCATCTTCAGCCCGGGCGGCCTGAACGTCCACGTGTACGGATCCGGCACCCCGACCGCCCAGGCGGTCCTGAACGTGACCTACACCTCGTTCAACCCGGCGCCTTCGTCGGTCGAGTTCTTCATCGGCGGCTTCGGTCCCGGAGCCCAGGGCGAGTACTTCGACTACGTGTCGAGCGAGCGGACCTCGAGCACCTTCCTCGGTGAAGGCCTCTTCCGCGTCAACGACTCGTTCACCTTCGACCTCTCGGCCTACGCCGGGAACGACCTGAACTGGGCCGCGTTCTTCAAGATCGACGGTCCCAACACGCTCGAGGGCGTCTCCATCGACCTTCAGTCGGTGGTGCCCGCTCCCGGGATGCTCGCCCTGCTCGGCGTCGCCGGTCTTGCCGGTCGCCGTCGCCGCGACTGATCCCACCATCTCCGTCCGTCCACCGGCCCGGGCCCCGCCACGACCCCCGGCCGGCCACCTTTAACGCTGGGCCCCCACCGCAGGGATAATAACCCCCCCAATCAC
>JAYZBK010000036.1:0-21399 GCA_036339295.1 Planctomycetota bacterium | reverse complement strand
CGAAGGTCTCGCCACGACGGGGGCGTGCGTCTTCGACTGCACTACGGGGATCTCGCCGACAGCGCGGGCCTGATGCGACTGGTGCAGGAGGTCAAGCCCGACGAGGTCTACAACCTCGGGGCCCAGAGCCACGTCCGCGTGAGCTTCGACCAGCCCGAGTACACCGCCGACGTCGTGGGGACCGGCACCCTTCGCCTCCTCGAGGCCGTGCGTGCCTACCAGGACTGGGCGGGCAAGCAGGTCCGCTACTACCAGGCGTCGAGCTCCGAGATGTTCGGACAGGTCCACGAGGTGCCGCAGCGGGAGACGACCCCGTTCCATCCCCGGTCGCCCTACGGGTGCGCCAAGGTGATGGGCCACTGGATGACCGTGAACTACCGGGAGAGCTACGGGATGCACGCCTCGTGCGGCATCCTGTTCAACCACGAGAGCCCGCGCCGCGGCGAGACCTTCGTCACGAGGAAGATCACGCGGGCGGTGGGACGGATCAAGCTCGGGCTTCAGGACAAGCTCTTCATGGGCAACATGTCCGCGCAGCGCGACTGGGGCTTCGCCGGCGACTACGTCGAGGCCATGTGGATGATGCTCCAGCAGCCCTCGCCCGACGACTACGTGGTCGCCACCGGGAAGATGATCTCCGTGCAGGAGTTCGCCGACCACTGCTTCGCCCAGGTGGGTCTCGACTCGAAGGACTTCATCGAGATCGATCCCCGCTACTTCCGCCCGGCCGAGGTCGAGGAGCTTCTCGGCGACCCGGCGAAGGCGAAGGAGCAGCTCGGCTGGGAGCCCCGCACCAGCGTCGAGGAACTCGCGAAGATGATGGTCGAGAGCGACCTCGAACTCGCCCGACGCGAGAAGACCCTTCGAGACGCCGGGCACGACGTCGGGACCGGACAGCCGGCCTGATGGCCTCGATCGTCTGGAGGAGCTGGCCGGACCAGTCGTGTCCGATAGCGGACCGGCGGACCCGGCTCCTTGATCGGCGCTTCCGATGATCCGATGCTCCACGCATCGAGTCTTCCGGAGGTCGTTCATGTCGTTGATCGCTGCCGTCGCCCTGGTCGGGGCCATCGAATCCTTCCCATTCCGCGGCGGCGGGACGCCGAGTCCCGAACGACGGGACGCGGCGACCTCGCCATCGGAGCGACCTGCTCCCAGGGCCCCACGGCCCGTCATCGACGTCGAACGACCGCCGTCCTCCGGCACCTCCCCTTCGGCCGCCCCGTCCCGGGGCTCGGACCGGTCGACGGTTCGACCGCCCGGGACGAAGGTCGTGGGATCGGGGGGACCCCGGCAGCCGGACCGGAAGGCGATCCGCGTCCCGTCCCGCCGCCCCGCCGCGCCTCCGCGAATCCTCCGCCCCGACCGCGACCAGCTCGAGACCGCCCCGCCTCGACTCGGGAACGGTCTCTGGGCGGCTTCATGGACCGAGGTCCCGGGGACCTACGACTGGATCTCGCCGATGGTCCGGATCGACGGCCACGGCATCGGCGACGACAGCTGGACCAGTCGGGAGTACTTCGTCCCGGAGGTGGTCGCGGCCCGACTCGCGGAACTGCCGGCCGGACGACGGTCGCTCTTCATCTGGCGGTACCGCCACTCGCTGCTCGACCACCCGATGGATCGACTTCGTGCCCCGGACGGAACGACCCTCGATCTCGCGGGACCGTTCGTGAATGCGGGGGCCGCGTCGATCCGGACGGAATGGGAGCCGTTCGTCGATCGGCTCGCGCAGATCGGACCGGCCCCGGACTACCTCATCCTCGACATCGAGTCCTCGGGGAGGTTCAAGTCGTGGAACCTCCCGGAGAGCACCATCGCGGCGATCCTCGAGGATCCGAGGTTCGAGTCGACCGACCTGCAGGCCGGGCAGACCCCGAAGTCCATGACGGGCGACTGGTCCGCCGCGGAGATCCGGCAGCAACGACCTCGACAGGCGCCCGCCGACTACAACGCCGCGATCGACCGGATCTTCTCCCAGGCCCTCGAGGACTCGATCCTCGAACCGGCAAGGTCCCGCTGGCCGGGTCTCCGGGCGTCGAACTACGGGAACTTCCGCATCGATCGGGACGAGACCTCGCCCGACATGAACGGGACGGAGGTCTGGGGCGACGCCGTGTTCGGAACGCACTCGGCCCTCGAGTTCTACGGTCGGCTTCGCGGGCTCTGCACGCACTACGGTCCGGATCCCGCGGACCCGACCGCGATCGTCCGGACCTCGACCGACCCGTTCGAACCATCGGGATGGCTGGCACTGGTCGTCGACGTCAATCGAGCCCGCTCGATGAATCGATCGGATCCGGGAGACCATCACGCCTGGATCGCGGCTCCCGACTGGCGGACGGATGGAAACGCCACGAGCTTCTTCGAGAACTCCCCCTACTGGCGGGAGAACGTCTTCCAGCAGGCGATGTCCGGCGCCTCGCTGTTCCTGTTCTGGAACCCGAAGGAGCGGCAGGAGACGAGCGCGCAGACGCAGGCGAGGATCGACCAGGCGAGGGCGCTCGACGAGGTCCTTGGGGAACTCGACGCCGAGACCCGTGGAGCGACCTCGTTCGAGCCGATCGACTCCACCCGCATCCCCTGGACGACGGACTCGATCCTGTCCGGCGCCCGACTGCCCGACGACTCGCGGATCTGGAGGATGAGCGTCGGTCCGAACGTCCGTGCAGCGCGGCTGCGGGTCGGGGATCGAGGCGTCACCGTCACCTTCGGCGACGACCGCGGGGCCTGGATCTCGAGCGGTCCGGGGGAGGCCGTCACGATCATCCGGACGGTCGACTTCGAGGACGAGGATCAGGTGGACGCGGGCGCGCCCTCGACGACCGCTCCATCCTCGCCGTAGTCCTCGGGATCCCCGTCGTCGAACTCCTCGTCGAACTCGTCCTCCGGCACCCCGCGATGTTCCTGGGCGAGGAGGGCCGCGGTGAGGGTCGCGACGGTGTAGATCGTGAGGTTGAAGAACGTCAGGATGCCGAGGAAGATCGCCTCGGTGAGGCTCATCACGAGCACCATGCACCACATCGCGACGACGTAGTCGACGATCGCCCGCAGGTCGGGGCGGGCCTGCCGCACCCGCTGGAGGCGATAGATGCTGAACACGATGCCGCCGTAGATCGCGAGCATCGGGATGAAGCCCGAGCAGCCGAGGACCTGCAGCGTCTGGATGGGCGTGCTCTCGACGACCTTGACGTCGGCGGCGTTCGGATCGCCCAGGGTCCCGAAGATCGGACGGTTGGTGAATTCCGCGAGGCCGGTCATCCAGACCTCCTGCCTCGTGTTGTCGGTGGAGGTCACTCGTTCGAACGCCTCGGTGCCCTCCCCGAGGATCGATGCCGCCACGATTCCCGTGATCACCGTGAACCCGCCCACGAGGAGCAGCGAGAGGGCGCGGCGACGGAAGATGAGGGCGATCCCGACGACCGCGGAGATCGCGCCCGTCCTCGATCCGGTCCACGCCATCAGGAGAACGCCGAGACCGATCACGCCCGCGAACGCCGGGAGCACGATCCAGTTCCCCCGCGGTCTCGACAGGATCCACGCGAGGGTCACCACGAGGAACGACAGCATCATCGCCGCGTGCTGCGGGTTGCCCGAGATCCCGGCGAAGCGACCGCTCACGATGGTGTAGTTCGGCGCGTAGCCGTACTGGAGGATGTTCAGGATGACGTAGGGGATCGCGACGAGACCGAAGGTCCGGATCAGGCGTTCGATTCGATCCGGCTCGTCGAGGGTCCGGCCGATCCCCATGGGGATCGCCATGAAGATGAGGAGGAAGGTGATGATCGAGAGACTGCCCCGGAGGAACTGCTCCGAGATCACCAGCCGGACGCTGTAGTACAGCTCGAAGACGAGGAACGCCACCGCCACCCCACCCGCGATCCGGGACCACCCGGGACGCCCGAACTTGAGGGTGGCGAGCACCAGCAGGCCGAGGGCCGCGACCGCCGTGAACTGCGAGCTGCCTCGGATCTGCTGGAGCGGCGGGAAGAGCGTGTTGTTGAAGAACTCGTCGCTGCCGTCGACGAGCATCGCCAGGAGGAGCGTCCCGATGAACGCGAGCCGCCATCCCTCGCGGGTCAGCCAGGCGTAGATGAAGAGACCGACGCCGCCCAGGAGCCCGAGGAGGGCCACCGGCGACTGGAACAGCTCCCGCACGTTCTCGATGACCGTACGGATGTTCTCTTCGTTCGATTGGGCGAAGACCAGGACGGACAAGGGACTGGCTCCGATGGAACAGGCAGGGGCCGGGCCGCCTCGACTGTCGGCCGCAGAAGCCTATATCGGCATCCGGGACCCGGGAACATGCAGGTCCGTTACTTTGGAGGCGTGGTGACGCCTCGCGAGGACCCATCCAGATGCTGACCCGGCACGCCGCCCGAGGTGCCGGCCTGATGCTCGCCGCCAGCCTGACGGGGCGAGTGGCCGCTCTGGGTGCCCAGGTCGTGACGGGATTCCTGCTGTCCGAGGAGGACTTCGGGATCTTCGCGGCGGCCATCGGGGTGATGGCGATCGCCGGGATGCTTCGAGGGGGTGACGCCCAGTCCTACCTCGTCACCCTCCCGCCGAGCCGGCGACGGTTCCGCACGGGGACCGTCTTCTGGGTGTCGATGACGCTCTATCTCGTGGGGATCGTCCCGATGCTCGCGGTGGCCCCGTCGCTCGGGAGGCACTTCGAGGACGACCGGATCGTCACGCTCCTGTGGATCCTCGCGGGCACCGTCTGCCTCTCCCCGTTCCGCTACGTCTTCCGGGCCCGGATCAACGCCTCGCTCCGGTTCGGCTCCAACGCGGTCGCCACCCTCATCAACAACTTCGCGACCTACCCCCTCCAGATCGTGATCGCGGTGGTCTACCGGGATCCGGTGGCACTGGCCCTTCCCGTCCTGGTCGGCTCGATCGCGGAGGTCGCGTATCTCTGGTCGGTGGCCCGTCCCCATCGATGCGACTTCATCCCCCGCCTTCGCTTCGTCCGGCCGGTGCTCCACCAGCTTCGATGGCTGGTCTGCGTGGCCGCGATGATCTCCCTCTGGACGAGCGGCGACAAGACCGCCGCGGAGTTCATCGTTCCGACCGCGATCCTCGGCACCTACTACTTCGGCTACCAGCTCGCGATCCAGCCGGGCCGGCTCTTCTCCACCACGGTGATGAACGTCCTCATCCCCGTCGTCCGTCGGGTCATCCACGATCCCGCGAGGCTTCGAGGCGCCATTCGGCGACTGATCGGAACCGGCGGATTCGCAGTGGCGGGAATCAACATCGCGCTGCTGGCCTCGATCGGACCGCTCGAGCGGCTGGTCTGGAACGAGCGGTGGGCGGAGGCCGTCACCGCGGTCCAGGTCCTCTCGGCCGCCCTCGTCTACACGTCGATCCTCAGCATCGCCACCGCGCCGTTCCTTGCCGAACGACGCTACGGCGAGAGTCTCGTGATCAACGGCATCCGTGCGGCGGGCGTCCTGGGCGGCGCCGTCGTGGGTTCGATCCTGAGCGGGACCGCCACCGGCATCTCGACCTGGGTCGCGATCTGCATGTCCGCGTCGGGCTTCCTCGGGATCGCGTGGGTGATGAATCGATACGGCGTCGCCTGGCGCCCGATCATCCTCCATCTCCTGCGATGCACGACGCCGCTCCTGGTCGCGGGAACGATCGCGGCCTGGCTCGGCGCCCTGGTGATGGACGAGCTCGGCCCGGGCCGGTGGTCCGCGGTGCCCGCACTGCTCGTCTCGGGCGCGACCCTCACCGTCCTCGGACTCCTCGCGACGGCGATCCTCCCCACCGACACCCGACGCGAGGTCGTGGGCCTCGCGATGGGTCCGGTCAGGCGAGTGCTCGGACGTCGATCTCAGGCGGACACGGATTCGTAGAGCCCCTCGAACCTCGCGGCGACCGCATCGGTCGAGAGATGCTCGAGGGTCCAGGCCCTTCCCGCCTCGCCCATCGAGCGGGCGTCGCGCCCACCATCGATGAACGACTCGATCGCATCCGCGAACGCGTCGCCGGACTGCGGCACGATCACGCCGCCTCCCGAACGCTCGATCTCGTCGCGGGTGTCGACCAGGTCGGTGGTGACGACGGGCGTGCCGGCCGCCAGCGACTCGAAGAACACGAATCCGAAGTTCTCCTGGCTGGTCGGCAGCGCGAAGACGTCCGCGGCCGAGAACAGGGAGAGCTTCAGGCTCCCGCCCACGTGACCCGCCCAGGTGAAGGCGTCGGCCACCGATCGCCGCTCCGCCCGGTCCCGGACGGAGTCGAGGTAGTCCTCGTCCCCCCCGCCCGCGACGATGACGTGGATCGGTCGATTCCTCGACCGCAGCACCGACACGGCGTCGACGAGGTGCTCGATCCCCTTCTTGTACTGCACCCGACTCAGGAAGAGCACGGTGCATCCGGGCTCGGAGATCACCGGCCATTCGGCCTGCGCCTCCGCCGGATCCGGGACGGCTTCGAACGGCGCCAGGTCGATCAGGTTCGGAACGACCCGGCCCGTTCCCTTCGGGAACCACTTCCGACTCTGGGCGAGTTCGGCGTCGGCGGTGCAATGGACGGCGCCGGCGGCCTCCAGGTAGGTCCGGCCCCCGAGGGCCAGGTAGATCCGCTTCCGCAGGCCGCTCTGGGCCATCGACCAGTCGTCGAGCATGCCTCGAAGACTGATCACGTACGGCGTGCCGGCGGCTCGGCAGGCCTTCGCGACCTGGAGGTTCGATGCCTCCCAGACGCCATGGAGATGCACCACGTCGTGGTCCGCCACGATCCCATGCATCGTCGCCATCGCGTCCTTCGAGAGCCGGTTCAGGGGTCCGCCCACCGCCGGCAGTTCCACGACCCGGGGCCGACCCGGTCGGCCGGGCTGCTCCAGCCAATCGGAAGGCACGTCGCGGACGATCGTCGTCGCGAGGGAGGCCTCGTGCCCCCGGGCCTGCATGGTGGCGACCTGGTCGACCACCGCGCGGGGCGGACCGCCGTTCCGGAAGTCGATCGCCTGCATGTAGTGGAGGATCTTCATCGGTGATGCGTGGAGACCGATGCTACTCGTCCCGGAGGGACGCGGCCCGGTCATCCAGCCAGGTGGAGCCGGCCGCCCTGGGGACCTGATGGCGTCCGATCGGGGTCGCCCTCGACCGGCGTGGATGCCGCCTCGGCACCAGCTCCCTGTTCGTTGGCGAGCTTCTCGACCAGCATCCGCCAGGTCTCGGCCTCGTAGGCCAGGAGCTCGAGGACCTTGTCGATGAGCTCGGGATCCCGCTCGGACATCGCCTCCATCATCCTCGAGATGAGGAACGTGTAGAGGCCGTTCAATCGCTCGCAGAGCACCGGATCGTGCTCCGCGTTGAGGCCGGAGAGGAGTTCGGTGAGGATCGCCCGACACTGGCGGCTGCCCTCGAACGCCTGTTCGAAGTCACGCTCCGCGAGACCGCGACGACACTGCTCGGCGAACCGGCTCGCTCCGTCGATGAGCATGAGCCGCAGCTCCGCCGGGTTGGCCGTCATGACCTTGGTCCTGAGGTACGCCTGGACGTTCGAGTTCATCATCGTTCCTCTTCATCGGCCGTCCGGACGCCCGGGATGAGCGGCGAGGTCTTCGAGGGCGCAGGATCGATGGACGGCACCGAAGCCCTGCGCAATTCATGCGCCGGGTCAGCCGATCAAGGCGCTGGCGACGCCCAGGTTCTGGCTGATCGCGCCGAGCGAACTCTGCTGGCTCTGGAGACGAGCGAGGGACTCCTCCATCGCCGCGAACTCTCGCTGGAGCCGCAACCGCTTGGCCTCGAGTCTCTCGTCGATCCGTTCGATGCGATCGTCCTGCGCCTCGAGCAACGTCTCGTACTGGCGGTCGGCGAGGGTCAGGGTGCCGTCGATGGAGTTGGTCATCCGATCGGCGAGCTGCTTGAAGAGATCGCCGAACCCGAGCGCGGTGTAGGTGGTGGTCGTCTCGTCGACGCTGATCCCGTCCGAGATCTCGGTGGAGCTCGAGCCCTGCTGCTCGAACGCGGTGAAGAGATTCGCGACCGCATCCGGATCCGCTTCGTACGCGGCGTTGAACTTGGACTTGTCGAGCTCGATCTTGCCGTCGGTCGTGACTCGGATCCCGACCTGCGACAGGTAGCGGTAGGTGGTGTCGACCCCCACCGCCGACTGCTGCAGGGTGCGGTAGAGCTCGGTCTTCACCCGCGAGACGGTCGGGTCGCCGAGCAACGGCCCCCGCTGCTCGGTCTCGGAGTCGTAGGAGTCGTAGGTGTTGATGCGATCGATGACGTCGTTGAAGGCCGCGACGAATCCCTCGACCGACTCGACGATCCCGGACTCGTCCCGCGAGACGTTGACGAGCACGCGAGTGTCCGACGCCGCGACGAGATCGAGGGTCAGGCCCTCGATGATGTCCTCGACCGTGTTCGAGTCGCTCTCGACCAGGAGGGACGTCTGCCCCTCGCCGACGAAGACCTTCGCGTTGCGGGCCTCGCTGAGCGTCGCCAGCCCGATGTCGACACCGGCCGAATCGATGACGAGATCGCCGGAGAGGCCCGAGATCTGCGAGCTGAGCATGAGTCGATACGGGGTGCCGCCGGTCCCGGTGTCGATCACCGATGCCGAGACGGGAATGCCCGCGTCGTTGATCTTGCCGACCACGTCGTTCAACGTGTCGGTGGGGTCGAGGTCGACGATCTTCTCGTAGGAGCCGTCGATGCCCTCGCCCGCGGCGCTCGCCTCGCCGAGGATCCCGAGATCGCGGGCCGTGCTGCCGGAGACCGTCTCGACCTTGATCGCGAAGTCCCCGGGGGCGGTGTCCACGATCTCGAGGCCGTCCCCGTTCGCGTTGAGCCTGGCCTCGACGCCGATCGCGACACCGTTGATCTCGCGGATCACGTCGTACAAGGACTTCGAATCCGAGCCGATGTCCACCGTGAAGCTCTCGCCGGCACCGTTGGTGATCTTGAACTTGCCGTTCCCGATGCCGCGTCCGTAGTTGAGATCCGAGAGCCGGCTCGCCAGCGAGACGTACTGCTTCTGGAGGTTCTCCCCGAGCACCTCGTCCTCGGCGATGTCGATGCCGTCGAGGCCGAGTCCCGCCGCGGCGTCGCCGGAGATCTGCAGGTTGCCCGCACCCCCGCTCGAGTCCACCACCCGAAGACCGTTGCCCTCGGCGTTCAGGCCGATGCTGACGTCGACGGTCGACGCCGAGAGGGCCGTCCCGAGGACGACGAGCATCTCCTCGAACGTGTCGAACTGGTCGAGATTGGACACGGTGAACGTGTCGCCCTCCCGATCGGTGACGGTCAGGCTGCCGCCACCGAGGCCGTCCCCCCCCTGCAGGCTCCGGAGAAGCACGGTGCCGAGACCGCTGGAGATCCGGGATCCACCGAGGTCGACGCCCGAGTCGCCGTCGGAGAAGCCGAGATCCCGGAGCGTCTGCGAGGCGACCTCGGTCTCGAAGCTCGAGCCGTCGACGACGCCTGCCCTGATGGTGACCGGATCGGTGCCGGCGGAGAAGACCACGCCCTCCCCGTCCGGCGCGATCGTGACCGTGACGTTCCCGTCGGTCTGCTCCGAGACGCGGGTCATCAGGTCCTGGATCGTGGACGCTCGTCCGATCTCGGCCTTGTTCGGAACCAGCCCGCCGGTGATCGTGCCACCCGAACCCGTTCCGAGGATCCGGAGGTCCGACGCGGTCTCGTCGCCGTTGGGACCGGCGCCCACGACCTGCGGCTCGGACCCGCCGCCGAGGGAATCGACGAGCTCGAAGCGATCCCCGCTCGCGGCGATCCGCAGCTCGACCTGCCCCGCGCCGAATTCGTCCGCGAGCGCTCCGTTCACGCGCGAGAGCAGTTCACCGACGGTCGTGACGGCCTCCTCGTCGACCTCGTCGTTCTCGTCCAGGATGACTCCGAGATCGATGTCGACCTCGACGCCGGTCGAACTGATCACGGTGAAGTCGGGTCTCGACGAGTCGTCGTTGATGGTGATCCCGTCACCGCCATTGAGGTCGTCGAGGAGGGAGTCGGTCGTGATCGGACTGTCGACCCGGCCCAGGTCGATGTTCCACGAGCCGCCCGCGGTCTCGAGGACGAAGTCGGTGAGGTTGTCGCGAATGAAGACGCCGTTGCCGTCGTTGAGCGAGGAGAGAAGCGACGTCGAGGCGAGCGTGTTGATCTCGTCGCCGAGCAGCACGCTCCCGGTGCCGATTCCCAGGATCCCGAGATCGGTCGCCGTCGTGCTGCCACCCTCGTTGGAGATCTCCAGCGCGCCGATGCCACCCGATTCGTCGACGATCTTCATGCGATCCGTGTCGAACGAGGCGACCACCTGGACGCCCGCGTCGTCGTTGATCGCGTCGACGACCTCCTGGAGCGTCGTCGCCTCGGACAGGTCGATCACCGACTCGTTGCCGGCCTGGTCCTTGATTCGGATCGCGCCGCGATCGATGCCCGTTCCACCGTTGAGATCCGCGAGCGAGACATCGCCCACGAGGCGGCCGTTGCCCCATTCGAAGGACAACTGATCGAGACCGAGGGGCGACTCGTCGCTGCTGACGAAGCCTCCCGTCATCTTCTGGCTGTTGGAGACGAGCTGCTTGACGCGAAAGGCGTACTGGCCGGGATTCGCCTTGGTCGTCGCGGTGGCGGCGAGGACGTCCTCGTTCGAGCTGGACGTCAGGACGGACTGGAAGACCTCGTCGAGCCGGAACGCGCGCGACGCGTTGCCGAGCGAGAGGACTCGCGCATTGACGTCGAGAAGAGCAGTCTTCGAGGCGTTGAGGGATCCGATCCGCTGGAAGATCGGGATCTTCGCCTGCGAATCGATGGAGAGCAGCTGCTCGATGAGCGAGACGGTGTCGATGCCGCTCACGAGACCGATGCCACTGGTGATGCTCATGCCGACTCCTCGGACGCAAAAGGGCCCCGACCGTCGGTCATCGACGACCTAGGCCGCGCGACGCCACTCCGGGCCATCCTGTCCCTCGACCTGCTCCCGCCATCCGGGCTCGTTCAGGCCTTGACGACGAAGATGGAGCAAATCGGATGCCCAGCTGACCAGGACGCGATCGAACATCGCCTTGGCGCGGGCCTCGGCCAGGGTGGCCACGCCGTTCACGGCGTCGAACTCGTCTGATGTGGTCGAATCGAACATGCGGGGCTCCATGCACTCGGGCGGAGGCTCCGTTCCAACCATGCCGGTGGAACCGAGAACCTCGTGCCCAGTGCATCGACGCCCCGCCCCCCTTGGTTCAGTCGAGTCGGCGAAGTCGGTGAAGGAAAAGGCAAGAGCCCCATGCTCCTCCCCTTCTCCCAAGAATCCACCTAAAGGACTGCAGACTTGTTTTTTATCGGACGTCCTCTTCGTCCGGATGGAATCCGATCTTTTGAAGCACCCCATCGAACTGCTCGAGCGAGAAGAACTCGATGGACAACCGACCCCTCCCCTTCTTCCGCCCCAGACTGATCGCCACCTTCGTCCCCAGGTGCTCCGCCAACCGCTTCTCGAGGTCGACCACATGAGCGGTTCGCAATCCACCTCCCTCGCCGGCCCCCTTCGAAACCGAGTCGCCCGATGCCGGAAGTGCTCGTGACCGTCGCTCGGTCTCCCGAACACTCCAGCCTTCACGGACACACATCGCCAGCAGCTTGGCCCGACGCTCGATGTCCGCGACCCCCAGGAGTGCCTTGGCATGACCCTGGGTCACGAGGCCTTCAATCAGTGCCTCTCGCAATGGGCCGTCGGCATCACGGAGCCGAAGCAGGTTCGTCACCGTCGATCGATCGAGACCGATCTGTGACGCAGCGTCGGACTGAGAGAGTCCAAACTCGTCCATCAAGCGGGCAATCCCATCAGCACGCTCCAATGGATCCAGATCCTCTCGTTGGAGGTTCTCGATCAAGGCCCATTCGGCGGCGGTCTGGTCATCGAGCGAACGAACAATCGCAGGGATCTCGGGCTTCCCGAGCAGCTGGAAAGCCCGCCATCTTCGTTCGCCCGCGACGATCTCGAACCCCGACTGCCCGGGACGCACGACGATGGGCTGCATCAGCCCTGCGTTCTTGATCGAGTCGGCGAGCTCCTTGATGCTGTCCTCGGAGAAACGCTGCCTCGGCTGTTGAGGGTTGGCGAGGACATCGGTCAACTTGAGCATCCGGATCCCCGTGGCAGCTGATCCGGCTGCCGCCTCGAATCCTGCGGGAACCGGCAGGGGGGCGGCGGTCGGCGATGCCTCGGATCCAGCAGACCCCGATTCGACCTGGGTGTTCTCGGGCGGGTTGTCGACCGAGACAGGGGTCCCAATCAAGCTCCCCAATCCTCGACCAAGCCGGCTCCGACCTGGGGCTTTCTTGGATGCGGCCATGTCATAGCTCCTGATTTCAAAATGGAACCCATCGCCGCCAAGAGCGGCTGGCCGAAGCATACCGAGCCAGGAAGGGGACCAGGAGAGATGACGGATGTTCCACGTGGAACGAGGCCTCGACCCGGGGTGTTCCACGTGGAACACATCGACCTCCATCCGTGTGGCACGACGCTGACGACAAGCTGTGCCGATCCTCCCCAAGCACATATAAACGTTTATTTAGTAGTGGTTTATGGCATCGCTGGCCCTGTGGAAGCCGTGTGCAGGGGCCGTGGGCGCAAACATCGACACCCATCGCGCGGATGTCGCTACACTCTCGGCTCGTGACATCTCGCCCGGCCGAGGAAGGCGGTGCAAATCCGCCACGCACGCGGCGCCGTGAGTTCCGGCTCGATCGAGCCGAAGCAAGTCGGATCGACGGCCTGGCGAATCAACCCGGACATTCCTCCCGAGCGGGAGGGGTGACCTGCTTCCTCGTCTGGATCGGCGCGAATCCGATCCCATCTGGAGCCCTGCCCATGAACCCGTTCGCCTTCACGCCCCGAGTCGACGCTCGCGTCACGCTTATTGGACTTTCGATCGCCCTGCCCGCCACGATGGCGTCGGCCGACCTCGTCGATCGATGGACGGTCGGAGAGGGGGACTCGACGGCCACGCTGCAGTTCGACTTCATGAACGCCAACACGTACGTCTTCGACATCGCGTTCGATGGCGTGCTGACGGGACGGGGAGTCTTCGATCTGCTCGCGGCCGACGACACCGGACGTTTCGGCTTCGCATTCGAGGTGATCTCGTACTCGTTCGGCGACTTCCTCGTTGGTGTCGGCATCGAGGACGACTACCACTACGGAGCGGGAAGCCCTCCCGACTACGCGGACTCGTGGCACTACTGGACGGCCGAAGGTCCGGATGCCTGGTCGGCGTCGATGATCGGCTTCAGCGATCGCGAACTGAGCGACGGAAGCCGCGACGCGTGGGTCTTCGGTTCATTCGACTCGCCCGCCGCGATCCCCGCCCCGGGGTCGCTCGCGATGCTTGCCGTCGGACTCCTTGGATCTCGTCGCCGGCGACGGTGATCGGATGCGGGGGAGAGCGGTCTCCACCGCGTACCATCCGTCTCGATGGCGGGACGATCAAGGTCCATCGGTCTCGGTTCCTGGCTCTTCCTGTCGTTGCAGGTGGGCTGCCTGTCCCTCGACCCGCAGGTTCCTGCGTACGAACCGCGATGGAGCGATGACGCGCCTCGCTGGCTCGAGACGCGGACGGGTCCGTCGAATGCGTCGGACTCGACATCGCTCGGTCGACTGGAAGTGCTCGAGGCCGAAGCCGCGGAGCTCCGACGACGGACGGCCGACGACCTCCTCGTTCGACTCGACCGCGAAGAGGAACGGCCTTCCACGTTCGACCTTCGTGCGCTGGCCGATCTCCGAAGGGCGGGTCTCCCGCCCGCACTGGATGCGAAGGCAGGTCGCCTCCTCGACGCCGGCATCGCCGAATGGACGCGTGAAGCGGAGGAAGCCACGGCCGCAAGCGATCTCCGGCGAGCGGCGCTCGCCTGGCGAGCGGTCTCCTTCGCCGCAGCCGACGGTCGACATGCCTCGCTCGAGATGATGTCAGGGGATCGATCGAGCCGCCTCCTCGCCATCGTCGCGGCCGACGACGAGGATCCCGTGCCGCCGAAGGCGATCGCCTACACGCTGCGGATGGTGCTGCGCGATCACGTCATGGAACTCGCCCTCGACGATCTCCTGGCGTCGGGCTTCGACGCGCTTCGACTCTCCGCCGGGAGCGACGGTCGTTCCTTCGTCGACGAGCTCGAGGCCGGATTCGATCCGGGAGGATTCGTTGCCCCGGCCGGCGGTCGAGTCCTCGAACGAGAGACGCGCCGGGCGATCGACGCCCTCGGCGAACGCCTGCGCACGGCATCCGCGGAGGATCGCTTCGGGGAGGGTCGCGACGGCGTGAGGATCTTCCTCGAAGGCGCGCTCGCCGCGACCGACGCGAGGACGAGGGTCTACTACGGCGACGATGCCGAAACCATCCGCCGACTCTTCACCGACACCTACATGGGGATCGGGGTGGAGATCGGCGCCGTGCCGGAGGGCATCGAACTCGAGCCGCTGGCGGGGGGTCCGGCTCGCCGCGCGGGCATCAGGAGCGGCGATCTCCTGCGGGAGATCGACGGGGCGACGGTGGAGCAGGTCGACGTCGCCGAAGTGGTCGATCGAATCGCCGGCCGGGCCGGTACCGCCGTCGAACTGACGGTCGTTCGAAGAGGGATCGATGGCGTCTCCTCGACCCTCCGAATCCCCGTCGTCCGCGGCAAGGTCAAGAGGGAGACGCTTCATGGCTGGCGTCAGGTCGGGCACGATCGACTCGGTCGACCCGTCTGGGACTGGGTCGTCGAACCCGAGGCCGGCATCGCCTACATCGCCATCCGCGAGTTCGTCGACGACACGGGTCGACGATTCCGCCAGGCCCTGGTCGATGCGGCCCGGGAACTCTCCTCGGTTCCGGGCGGCGCCGACCGGGTGGAGGGACTCGTGATCGATCTTCGCGACAACGGCGGTGGCATGCGCACCGCGACCGAGGAGATCCTCGACCTGTTCCTGTCCGACGGACCCGTGTTCGCGACCACCGCGGATCGAGCCGAGGCGAGTCGAAGCAACACGCGCCTGGAGGGCATGCCCGTGGTGGTGCTCGTCGACGAGGGCTCGGCCAGCGCCTCGGAGATGCTCGCCGGAACACTCCAGGCCCGAACCGGTGCGCTCGTCGTGGGAGAACGGACCTTCGGGAAGGGGAGCGTCCAGCAGGTGACCGCCGTTCCGTACGGCTTCATCGTCGTGACCGAATCCTGGTTCCTCGTCCCGAACGGGGATGGCACCTCCAGGAAGATCGACCGCCGGCAGGTTCCGGAGGAGTGGGGCGTGGCCCCCGACCGCGCCGCCGTGGCCACGGACACCGAGACGGCGACGTTCCTGGAGGAGCGGGGGGGATGGCGATCCGGTCTCGGACGGGATGCCTTCGATCCGTCGCAGGTTCCCTCGCTCGAGTCGACGAGGGATCGTCCCCTGCTCGAGGCGATCCTCCAGCTTCAGGCCGTCGTCGAGCGTCCGGACGGCGAGTCGGTCAGTGACCTTCGGCCGACGTCTCGGTGAGCGTCATGAGATAGGCCACGAGGTCCCGGACCTCGCGAGGCGTGAGGATTGGTCGCATGTTGGGCATGGCACTCGCCTCCCCGTAGCCCTCGACGAGCACCGCATGGGGATCGACGATCGACTGGAGGATGCTCTCCCGGGTCCGGGTCGCACCGATCCCGTCGAGCGACGGACCGGCGTCGCCACCGAGCCCGTCGATCACGTGGCACCGAAGGCACGAAGCGCCCGCGTGGTAGCGCGCGACGCGCCGTCCCGCCTCGACATCGCCCCCGGCAAGCGCCACGTCCCACGAACCCGGATCGACGAGGCTTCGAGCCCGCCAGTCGTCCGTCTCCGGCTCGAAGCCCGCCGAAGCGGCGGCCTCGAGGACCTCACCCGACCAGGGCGTGGCGTCCACGGCCGGGTCGCGAACCGATGCCAGCTCCTCCGCGAGCCTCGCCCGAGCCGCCGGCCGATCGATGCGGCCGAGGGCGAGCATGGAGGACTGCCGTTCCGGATCGGTGCCGCGATCGAGGGCGTCGAGATGGGACGCGAGCGCCCCGTCGAGATCGGTCGACTCCATGGCACGTCGCGCCGCCGTTCGCAGTCGAGGACTCGCGGAAGCGAGGAGGACCTCGATCGCCCGGGGCACCTCGGGGTCCCCGAGCCTCGCCAGTTGGACCAGGCAGGAGGCACGATCCTCGTCGCCGGCGGCGGTGTCGAACACGATGGCGCGAAGCTGGGCGGGATCGAGGGCGACCCCGAGCCTCCCCGCCGTCTCGCGGGCCAGCGTGCGGATCGATGGAGCGGCATCGTTCGAGAGAACCGGGAGCATCCGACCGTGTACGGACCGGATCTCCTCGAGATCGCGCGGGCCACCCTCGACGGGCCGCCAGAACCCGAGCACTCGATCGCGCGGACCCGGATCGTCGAACGCGGCGACCGCCTGCATCGCCTCGTCCCGGATCACCAGCGGCAGCGCCTCGTTCATGACCAGCCCCGCCAGCCGATCGAGATCCCCCGGCGTCCCGCCGCGAAGGTTGGCGTCGACGACGCGACGGAGCAGGGGGATGGCGGACGGGTGAAGATCGACCGGTGCCCCGATCGGACCCTCGAAGGTGCCGTCCGGGAGAAGCCACGCGACGGCGACGTGATCACCGCCGCCGCCCTCCGCGTGTCGCGCCTCGAGGAGGATCTCCTGGCCCTCGGCGAGGACGATCGGCTCGCTGGTCTGCGACGGGAGGTCCGACCATCGTCGCGGCCCGACGTATCCGTCGACCCGGGCGATCGCCTCGAGGTCCTCGGCGGCGCCGGTCCTCGAGAGTCGGAGGATCGACGAGTCGTCGCTCGCGATCGAGAATCGGTAGGGGCCGGTCTGCGGCACGACCAGGGTCGTCGTCAGTCGCGACAGGTAGCGATCCCCATCGCCGCTCGGACCCTCGAACGTCGGCAGCACCATGGTCTCGTCGGGGACGCCCTCGAACGCCTCGAGCGACATCAGGTCCGCCCGTCCGTGATCCCGGTCGATCCGGAAGACCTCGCGCCCGACGGCGAGCGTCTCCTCGGTGGCCCCCTCGCTCAGCGGGCGGAACTCGTCGGCGATCATCGCGAGCGCCGGCATCGCTTCCTCGATGGGGAGATCGTGCACCGCCCTCGCCGCCTCGGCCCTGATCCGGGGATCCACGTCGTAGAGGAGTCGCTCGAGGCCGGGATCACCGTTCCGACGCATCGCCAGCACCGCCGCACGACGGAGCGTGGGTGCCGGACTCGCGGCAATCTCCGCGAGTATCGATGTCTCGCCGAGCCGCGCGAGGGCGACGACGCCCGCATGGCGAAGGAACCGATCGCGATCGGCGTTCTCGGCCAGCATCGCGACGAGGTACGGCGCCGCCGTCGGATCGCCGATGCGGCCGAGCGACGTGGCGGCGTGGTACCTGACGCGCGACGATTCATCCGCCAGGCGTTCGATCAGGGCGTCGGTCGCCTTCGGATGCGCGGGATCACCGAGGACCTTCGCCGCCTGGGCACGAACCTCGGCATCCGCGTCGCCGAGGAGCGGAACGACCCGGGCCATGATCCCGTCGATCCGTCGCTTCCTCGCGGCCTCCTTGCGCGCGATCTCGCCGAGACCCCAGATGGCGTGGATGCGGGCCCGCGAGTCGACGCCGTATCGAGCCGCATCCGCGAGCAGGTCGGTCGCCTGGCGGTCGGCGAGCTCGAACTGCGCCATCGAACGGATCCGTCGATCGGGATGCCCGAGGAGATCGACCAGCTCGAACGACCCCATCGACCCGGCGCCGTTCCGGGCGATCCGTCCCGCCTCCTCGATCCTCGGATCGTCGAGGCTCGCCGGATGCACGATCTCGTGGAGCGTTCCCTTCTTCGAGGCCCCCCAGCCGGCACCCCATTCCGACACGAGCATCCGGCCGTTCCAGTCGAAGTCGACGTCGGTGTTCAGGAAGCCCTTCGCGAAGATGCGCGGCCGCTCGACCCGGTACCCGGCGCCGTCCGGTACGGCCTGGAACGTCCAGATCCGGCTCTTCGGCGCCGAACCGGTGAAGTCGCACATGAAGAAGTGGTCGTCGTATTCCGACGGAAGGCCGAGCCCGGTGGCATACGCCAGGCCGGAAGGCCCGGCCCCCACGTGCGCCAACGGGGGAAGCGTCCAGTCCGGACGAAACGCCTCGTTGTCCGCGGTCACGACCTCCCAGATCCGCTCCTGCTCCCACGGACCTCGGAGATTCGCGCCCTCGAGCGTCTGGTAGTCCATCGTCCAACCCGTCTCGCCGTCCTGGGCGACGAAGACGATGCGGGCGCGATCCCCGGCGTCCGAGGTGTTGTCTCCGGTGAAGAGGTCGCCGAGATCGTTGAAGGCGAGTTCCTGGGGATTGCGAAGGCCGGTCGCGTACACCTCGAGATTCGATCCGTCCCGCTCGCATCGGAAGACGGCGCCCGATCGCGGATCCGCCAGCACGCGTCCGTCCTCGGTCGTGACGTGGTAGCCACGGTCGCCGAGCGACCAGTAGATCCGGCCGTCCGGGCCCGGCACGAGGCCGTGCATGTCGTGTCCGTAGAGCGCGAACCGGACGCCGAAACCGCTGTGAATCGGCTCCCTTCGTTCGGCGATGCCGTCACCGTCCCCGTCGATGAGGCGCCAGAGGTGCGGGATGTTCGTGTACCAGACCTCGTCGCCCACCCGCATGACGCCGGCGCCGATGCCGTCGAGCGGATCGTTGAACGGGCCCGCGAACACCGTCTGCCGGTCGAAGACCCCGTCCCCGTCGCTGTCGACCGTCCGACGCACCCGGTCGGGATACCTCGAGTAGAAGTCCATGCCCCCGTCGCGCTTGTGCGCCCACTTCCGCATGTAGGCGAGACGATCCTCGACCGTCAGCGACTGCAGGTCGTCCTCGAGATGCCACGGACTCGATCGGTTGTCCATCGCCCCGCGGTTGGTCCGTTCGGTCTCGGCGATCAGGACCGATCCGTCGGGCTCGACCGAGAAGGCCACGGGGTCCTGGACGAGCGGTTCGGTCGCCACCGGCCGGGTCTCGAATCCCTCGGGCAGGGTCGGTGCCGCCGCCTTCCCGCCGTCGTCCTGCGGCATGGACCGCCCGACCGCCGACGTCGAACCGACCAGCAGTGCGCCGTGCAGGACGACGAATGCGCGACGCGTGAGGGCGGCATGGGCCATGGGGGGGATCGGATCGCTGGAGGAGAGGAAGTCGGGGATTCGCACGATCGAACCGCACGAAACCTCATGGTAGCTCCGACCCCCGTCGGATCGTCACGGGTCCGCGGGCTCGTCCCACTCGCCTCGAAGTTCCTCCCGGAACCTCGACTCCTCGACCAGCCGCTCCAGGAGGTCCACTCTCTGCCGAGGGCTCGTCGGATAGGTCAGCCAGTCGCCCTGACCCACCTCGAGGACCTCGGTCTCCCCGAGCACGCCGGGATCGGCATCGCCCGGCCAGGGACGGGCGACGAATCGTCGAGCCTCCTCGAGACGGCCCCGTGCCACCATCTGCATGGCGACGCTGAAGAGGTCCGTGATGAACGGCGAACGCCCGTCCATCCATCCCTCGTGCGCGGAAGTCAACGCCCGTTCGGGATCCGACTCGAGACTGGAGGGCCACGGATTGACCCTGGTGGCCTCGGCGTCGAACCTCCATCCGTCGGGTGACGGAACGAGCACCGTCTCGGCGACCTGGATCCGACGGGGCTCGAACCAGCGAGACCGCAGCCTGGCGTCGTCCGCCACGAATTCCATCTGGCCGTCGAGATCGACGTCGCTGAAGACGCCTCCCCGGAGGATCGCTTCCGGTTGGACGCGAGGTCGCCCCGCCCGATCGGCGATCGAGATGACCAGCCAGGAACCCTGGTCGACGGCGCTCTCCTGCACCCGGAGCACCAGGTCGGGTTCGCCGTTTCGATCGATGTCGCCTCCGAGGCCGATCCGCTTCGCGGTCGTCGAATCGAGGAAGCCCAGTCGAGCCGACCAGCCCTTCCAGTCGAGGAGCACTTCGTTCGTCTCGTTCCTCACCTGGATGCGATGTCGGAAGGACGCCTCGTCCCCCTGTTCGGAGATCAGGTGGACGACTTCGAGGCCGCCGGGGAGCGGCTGGACCTCCACCCGCGTCCACGTCGCTCGAAGAAGGCCCGAGGTGCTTCGGGCGGCCCCGGACCCCACCGCGAGAACCGAGGGCACGAGGACGAGGACCAGCCCCACGATCGCGAGGAGGGGGCGACGTCGCGGAGCCCGGAATCGACGTTCGTCCGTCGAATGGAATCCGCAGGCGGGGCAGGTCCGCGCATCCGTTCCGGAGAGGTCGTGGTCGCACACTGGACACCACCGCTCCCGACCGTCCCGGTTGCCCCGCCATGCGAGCAGCGCGATCAACGCACCGATCAAGGCGAGCATCACGTAGACGATGGCGAGAAGGTCGTTCGAGAGGATCAAGACCTGTTCCGGGGACCGGGGCTCGGTCCGCCGAATCCTATGACGGCGGTTTCCGCGGTGTTTCCGTCCCTCGAGCCCCGTGGGACCTGCTCCAACCCCCGGAAACGAGCCGGACGCCCGGATCCCCTCGGTTGAAGCATGTTATCGGCGAGCCTATGTTTCCATTCCGGACACCCTGCCCGATGTGGTCGCAGGTCGATGATCCGACTACGATTTTCGTCCTCAACCGTCCCCTCCCCGGAGATCTGTTCATGGCCCTCGTGACCCCCTTCAAGCTCATCGCCCTCGGCGGCGCCCTCGCAGCCGGCACCGCGGCGGTCGTCGGATTCGACCTCTGCCCCTGTGGGAGCTCTTGCGAGGACACGACCACGACTTCGACTTCGGTCCCGGTCGCGCCCGGTGCCGTCGCCGTCCTCGAACCGCTTCCCGACATGCCCGCGGGCGACTACAAGGTCGACTCCGTGCACTCGACCGCCCTGTTCCGCGTGCAGCATGCCCAGGCGGGTCAGTTCTGGGGTCGATTCAACGACCTCGACGGCGTCGTGACCTTCACCCCGGACAAGGAGGAGCACTTCTCCTTCGACATCGACGTCGACCTGGAGAGCGTCGACAGCGGGAACGAGAAGCTCGACCAGCACCTCAAGAGCCCCGACTTCTTCAACGCGAAGGAGTTCGGCAAGATGACCTTCAAGAGCACCGAGGTCGAACGGCTCGGCCAGAACGTCTGGGACGTCACCGGCGATCTCACGCTGAACGGGATCACCAAGCCCGTCGTCGCGGTCGTCCGGTTCACCGGCACCGGCGAGGTCATGGGTCGTCGGGCGGGGTTCGAGGCCGAGTTCGACATCAAGCGAAGCGACTTCGAGCACACCTACGGCATCGAGAAGGGCACCCTCGGCGACACCACCCGGATCATCGTCGGGCTCGAGGTCATGAAGACCAAGGACTCCTGACCGATCCACCGCCGTTCG
>JAYZBK010000035.1:0-8934 GCA_036339295.1 Planctomycetota bacterium | reverse complement strand
CGTGATCTCGACCGAGTCGATGCGGTATCGGTCGGCGCCCGCGGCCGAATCGATCTGGTCGGCGGTGTCGAAGACGATGATCACCTGGCCGTCACGCTCGTCGAAGTCGTACAGGTCCCCGGTGTAGCCGAACACCGAAGCCACGTTTCGCGTGCCGGGAGTGGCGTTGAAGCCGTAGTTCCAGCGGTCCGCCGCGGGCTCGGACCAGGCGGCATCGAATTCCTGTCCCTGGACGGCCCCGACGGCCCCCAGGAGTGGCCCAAGGAGGGTTCCGAGAAGCAGGGCGGGAGTCGAAGCGAGGGGGCGGGGCATCGGAGGTCTGCTCCGTTCGGCGAAGGAGATCGTGGAGAGTGGGACGGGCCCTCAACCGTATGTCCTCCACGGGCCCTTCTCCAAGGGAGTTCGCGAGGTTCCACGGAACTTCCGTCGACGACGTCGGTCTCGTTGATCGACCCGGCCACCCGGCCCCGCTATGATTGAGACTGAGTCTCATTTGATCATGCCGTACCCCCGCCCCAGGTTCGTCGACCGGAACAGGCGCCGAGGATTCAGCCTCGTCGAGCTGCTCGTCGTCATCGCGACCCTGGCGTTGTTCATCGCCCTCGTCATCCATGCCGCGACCGCCGTCCGGGGCTCTGCTTCCAGGACCGGCGAGATGGCTTCCGCCCGCTCCTTGATGACGGCATGGCTCTCCTATGCCACGGACCACCGAGGCGTCCTGCTGCCCGGTTATGCAGAGGGCCTTCGAGCCCGCGATCCGGCTGGTGAGTGGCTTGAGGTCTCGACCGAGGAGGTCGCGGTTCGCCGCTGGCCGCTCCGCCTCGCGCCCTACCTCGGCCACGACTTCGCGGCGTTGCTTTCGGGCGAGGCGCGAGAGGCCCTCGATGGTCTCGCCGACGATCCGACCTCGGATCGCCTCTATGCGGTGAGCATCGCCCCGTCGTTCGGCCTGAACAGCGTGTTCGTCGGGGGCGACGACAACTACGGGGGGCAGAACGAGCTGTTCGAGCAGACGTTCGGCCCGTTCTACGCGACCCGGCTCTCGACGGTCCGCCATCCGGACCTGCTGAACGTCTTCGTGACCAGCCGGAACACGTCGAGCGACTCCGATGCGATCTTCGAGGGGTTCTTCCGCGTCCTGCCGCCGGCATGGACGACGCCGCTCTGGTCGGCCGAGCATGAGCCCGAGTCGCCGGCCTCCTCGGGATTCGTGTCGCCGAGGCACCAGGAGGCCGGCGAGGACCGTGCGATCGTCGCGACCGTCGACGGCGGGGTCGCCACGCACACGATCGACGACCTTCGGGACATGCGACGCTGGTGCGACCTCGCGACCCAGCCGGACTGGCGGATGGAACCGGTCGGCCCCTGATCGAGGTCCGATCCGCGCGGTCCGACCTCGATCGACTACCGGCCCTCGGCCCAGGGGCGGGCGACGAGGATCACGCCCGCGACCACGAGACAGAGTCCGAGGATGCGATCCCAGGGGATCGACACCCGCTCGTAGCCCACGAGACCGAAGCGGTCGCAGACGACGCTTCCCGCGGCGGTTCCCGCCACGAACAGCGCGACCAGCAGGCCCGCACCCAGCGAGGGAGCGGCGGAGAGCTGGGTGACGACGATCGCCGCCCCGATGGCACCGGCGAGGAACGTCCACCAGGGAAGTCCTCGAACCTGGCCCGGTGACGGGAGTCCGCCGCCGCCTCCCTTGCCGTTGAAGGCGAGGAGCACCAGGAGGACCGTCGTGAGCAGCACCATGTTGACCGTGCCGTTCAGCCAGCCGGCCTGGAACCGGGAACCGAGGTGTCGCGCCCCCGTCGCGTTCATCCCGGCCTGGAAGGGCTGCAGGAATCCGGCGGCGAGCACGGCCAGCATGAGGAGGTAGCGCATGGGGGCGTCTCCGAGAGGGAGGGGGTTCACTCGCCGTCCGACTCGCGGAGCCTGGCGAGGACCGAGAGGTCCTCGAGCGTCGTGGTGTCCTGGTTCGATTCACGTCCCGCCGCGATGTCCCGCAGGAGACGTCGCATGATCTTGCCGCTTCGTGTCTTCGGGAGGGCGGCGGTGAACCGGATCTGGTCGGGCTTGGCGATCGCGCCGATCTCCGTGCCGACGTGCTCCCGCAACGCCTTCTTGAGGTCGTCGCCCTCCTCGAAGCCCGGGCCGAGCGTGACGAAGGCGGCGATGCCGGTGCCCTTGATCTCGTGCGGGAATCCGACGACCGCGGCCTCGACCACCGCCTCGTGGGAGACGAGGGCGCTCTCGACCTCCGCGGTGCCCAGTCGGTGGCCCGAGACGTTGATGACGTCGTCGATGCGGCCGAGGATCCAGAAGTACCCCCGTTCATCGCGATGGGCGGCGTCGCCGGCGGTGTACATCCCGCCGACCCGCGACCAGTAGGTCTCGATGAAGCGGTCGCGATCGCCGTGGATCCCGCGGAGCATGCTGGGCCACGGCTTCCGGATGACCAGGAGCCCACCCGTGCCGTGGGGGAGTTCGTTGCCGTCGTCGTCCACGATCGCCGCGTCGATCCCCAGGGTGGGAAGGGTGCAGGAACCCGGGACGGTGGGGGTGGCGCACGGCTGGGGCGTGATCATGTGCCCGCCGGTCTCGGTCTGCCACCACGTGTCGACGATCGGGCAGCGTTCCCCTCCGATCACGCGGTGGTACCACATCCAGGCCTCGGGGTTGATCGGCTCGCCGACCGTGCCCAGGACCATGAGGCTCGAGAGATCGTGGCGGTCGGGGTGCTCCTCGCCCCACTTCATGAAGGCGCGGATCGCGGTGGGGGCGGTGTAGAACTGGGTGACGCGGTGACGCTCCACCATCTCCCAGAAGCGATCCTCCGCGGGGAAGTTGGGTGCACCTTCGTACATCACGGTCGGGACCCGGTTGGGAAGGACGCCGTACACGATGTACGAGTGACCGGTGACCCACCCGACGTCGGCCGTGCACCAGTAGACCTGGCCCTCGTCCGGCCGGAGATTGAACGTGTTGCGAGCGGTCACCGAGGCGTGGAGGCAGTAGCCCGCGGTGGTGTGCACGATCCCCTTCGGCTTCCCCGTCGATCCCGAGGTGTAGAGCAGGAAGAGGAGGGCCTCCGAGTCCATGGGCTCGCACGGTCTCTCGTCCGACTGGCGCGACACGAGTTCGTGCCAGTCGTGATCCCGGCCCGACGTCATCTCGATCTCGTTCCCGCATCGCTCGAGACAGACCACGGCCTCGACCCCGGGGAGTTCCCGGCACGCCTCGTCGACGTTCTGCTTGAGCGGCACGACCGAGCCTCGTCGCCACGATCCGTCGCAGGTGAGGATGACCCGGCTGCCCGCGTCGTTGACCCGATCGACGATCGCGCTCGCACTGAAGCCGCCGAAGATCACCGAGTGCGCGGCCCCGATCCGGGCGCACGCCAGCATGGCGACCGCGACCTCGGGGACCATCCCCATGTAGATGGTGACGATGTCGCCCTTGCCGACCCCGAGTTCCTCGAGGGCGTTCGCGACGCGGGCGGTCTCCTTCTGGAGATCGGCGTAGGTCAGCCGCTTGATCTCGGGACCCGAGTCCCCGACCGGTTCGCCCTCCCAGATGATGGCGACGTCGTCCCCGTGACCGTCCTCCACCTGTCGATCGACGCAGGTGTGGCAGGCGTTGGTCCGGCCACCCAGGAACCACTTCGCGTCCGGGCAGTCCCACTCGAGGACGGTGTGATACGGATCGAACCAGTGGAGGTGCTCCTTCGCCTCCCGATCCCAGAACGCCTCGGGATCGTCGATCGACTCCTGCCAGCGGGCTCGATACGCCTCCATGTCGGCGATCCAGGCACCGCCGAGGCGTTCGCCCACGTCCTTCGGCGGGTCGAACACCCGGTTCTCCCGGAGGATCGAGTCGATGCCTTCAGCCATCTCGTCGCTCATGGGTGTGGTCCAGCGGTCGGGGATCTGGATGCGGTCGACCGTCGCGACACGCTCTGCGGCAAACTAACATGACGGGGCTGACGACCCGCACCTCGACGATCGCATGAGCCAAGAGCCACCCATCCCGCCGGATCGAATCGCGTCCCTGCTGCAACGGCTCGCGGACGCTCCGGAGGCCACGCACCCACGCCTGGTCGAGGAGGCGGCCGAGGGGGATCCCGGGCTCGCTCGCCGCATCCAGGCGTGGCTGGACGCCCGCACCGATCGGGGCAACGACGCGATGGAGGCTCGGACCATCGTCCCCGAGGAGGAGACGTCGCCCGTGGCGGAGCGACCCGATCTTGCTGCGACGCTCGACGGTGATCCCGCTTCCCCGACGGATGACCGGCCTTCCGAGCCTGCTTCCGAGATGGAGACCGTCTTCGAGTCCGGCGGGGCCGAGGATGCGACGCTCGCGGCGCCTGCGACCCCCGACGACATCCGATCGGACCCCGAACCGGCCCGAGGTCCTGCGGGGAGGCCCGATGATCGAGGGCGGTTCGGATCGCATCCCCGGATGATCGAGGGCTTCGCGGTGGAGAAGCTGCTCGGTGCGGGCGGCATGGGATCGGTCTACCTCTGCCGGCAGGCCTCCCCGCAGCGCGAGGTCGCGGTCAAGCTGATGCTCCCGGGCATCGCCAACGCCCGCGCGGTCCAGCGCTTCGAGTTCGAGATCGAGACGCTCGCGAAACTCTCCCATCCGAACGTCGCGAGGCTGTTCGAGGCGGGGCTCCACGACACGCCGAAGGGGCCGACCCCCTACGTGGCCATGGAGATGGTCCGGGGCGCCCGCACCATCACCGAGTTCGCGGACGAGACGGACCTCGACTTCGATGCGAGGATCGAGCTCTTCATTCGAGGATGCCGGGGCGTCGCCTTCGGGCACGGACGAGGCGTCATCCATCGAGACCTGAAGCCCCCGAACCTGCTCGTCGACGAGAAGGGGGAGCCCAAGGTGATCGACTTCGGGGTGGCTCTGGCGGCCGACGACGACGAGGGACGACAGGAACTCGTCGGGACGCTCCAGTACATGGCTCCCGAGCAGGCGACCCGTGGCGAGGTCGGCACCGCGACCGACGTGTACGCCCTCGGTCTCATCCTCTTCGAGATGCTGGCCGGCGAACCGCCATACATGGTCCCCGGAGACAGTCTTCGCGCGGCGCTCGACGCCATCGCGAACGTCGAGGTCCCCCGACTCGCGTCCCGGGTGCCGAAGGTCGATCGAGACGTCGACGCGATCCTCGCCAAGGCGCTTTCGCTCGATCCCGACGCCCGATACGCGACGGCAGGCGATTTCGCGGCGGACCTGCAGCGGTACCTGGACGACGAGCCCACGATCGCCCGTGCCCCCAGCTTCGGCGAGAGCCTCATGCGGCTCGTGCGCAAGCATCGCATCGAGGCGGGATTCGCGGTCGCGGCCGTGATCGCCCTGGTCGTGGGGATCATCGGGACCACGATCTACGCGTACCAGGCGGAGACGGCGCGAGTGAAGGCGACGCAGGCCGAGGGCGAGACGCGGCTGGCGTTGGAACGGGTGGAGGACGAGCAGGTCCGCATGGAACGCTCGCTCGCGCTCTTCCTGAGCGTGCTGGGCAACCTCGAACCGGCCGAGATCGGTCGAACGATGATCGCGTCGATGATCGACGGCATCGATCGGGAGCTGGAGCGACGAGGTTCGGACGAGGATGCCGCGATCGACGCGATCGTCCGCCAGAGGGAGCTCTCGGAGCTCTTCGGGCCGACCGACGTCGCGATCGACATCGTGGAGAGGCACCTCGAGGCACCGACCGTCCGGCTCTTTCCCCTCATCGCGGAGGATCGCAGGACGCGTGCCAACCTGAGCGAGTTCCTCGGGGAGATGCTGGCGAGCATCGGTCGACTCGAGGATTCCGAGGGCCACTACCGCGACGCCATCGACGACTGGTCCTCGGTCGAGACCCGGTCCGGCGAGAATCTCCGCCGGGCCCGCGGCAATCGGGCCGGAACCCTTCTCCTGCTCGGCCGGGTGGGAGAGGCCATCGACGAGTTCGAGATGCTCGTGAGCGACGGCCGCGACGCCTCGGGAACCCTCGACCTGCTCGGCCTCCAGCACCTGAACGCGCTGGCAGCCGCCCTCGCGGGAAACGGCGAGGGCGAGGCGGCCTACCGGCGATTCGAGGAGACGCTCGAGGGATACCTCGCCCTCACTGACGGTGGCGAGGTCGATCCGGAATCCATCGCCAGCGACCTGGCGCAGGTCCGGTCGAACATCGGTTCCATCCTGTTGACGTTGGGGGAACTCGACGAGGCGGAGCCGCGACTGATCGAGGCCCGCAGCGCGCTGGTCGCGCTCGACGGCATGGACGAGGGGATCGTGCAGGTCGAGCTGAATCTCGGCCGGCTCTACTTCCAGCGCGGGCGCATCGAGGACGCTGGGATCGCCTTCGCCCGGGCGGTCGACGAGGCGACCGATCGATTCGGCCGGAGCTACCTCCTCACGGCCGAGGCGATGTCCGAACTCGGCCAGTTCCGATTCCAGACCGCGGACTACGCGGCCGCCATCCCACTCCTCGAGACCGCTCGGGAGACGATGGTCGAGCAGCTGGGGCCCGAAGCCTCTCCAACCTTGATCGCCGGGCTCTTCCTCACGCTCTCCTACGCCGCATCCGGCGATCTCGAGACGGGCTTCCGCCTGCTCGAGATGGTGGACGGGGACTTCGTGGCCGCGGGCGGGGCGGCGGATCCGAATCGGCTGACGCTTCTCTACTTCTACACCCAGTTCTCGAACGCGGCGGGCGGGATCGAGGGAGAACGCGGGGCGACGATCGCCCTCGAGCGACTGCACGACGCCTGCATCGAGTCCGGACAGGTCGCGGGCGCGGAGAACCGCTCCAGGATGTGCACCGACGCCGAGACGCTGCTCGTGCGGTTCTACGAGGCCATGATCGAGGCGGAGCCCGCGGGCGACTGGACGACTCGTCGCGACGTCCGATTCGGCAGCTGAGGACCTTTCAGCCGACGCCCTGCTCGGTCGCGAAGTCGCGGGCCGCCTTGACGGCGTCGTCGGCCTTCGACGGGTCCTTCCCGCCGGCCTGCGCGCTGTCCGGCCGACCGCCTCCGCCGCCGCCGCACGCCTTCGCGGCGACCTTGACCCAGTCGCCGGCCTTGAGGCCCGCCTTCACGAGCTCGTCCGGCACCTTCGCCACGATCAGCACCGATCCGGCGTCCATGTCGGCCGAGACCAGCAGCACGGCCGCATCCGAGCGGACGGCCCTGATCGCATCCATCGCCGAGAGGAGGGCGTCCTTGTCGGCGCCGTCGAGACGAGCGACCACGACCGCGCCGGTCGCGGAGGCCGCGATCTCCCGGGCCCGATCGACGACCGCCCCTCGATTCTCCGCGGCGGCGGCCTTCCTCGCCTTCTTGACGCGACTTCGAAGCCCGTCGACGCGGCGCTCGATGCCCGCGCGGGCCACGGCCGAGATGGTCGCGGCCTCCACGTCGCGGACGAGGTCGTCGACGGACTCGAGCAGCGCCGCCTCGTCGGCCGACTCGAGCGTGGTGATCCGATCGGCCAACGCCGCCGCGTCCTTGCGGGCCTCGGCGGCCGCCGGACCGGCCAGCGCGATGATCCGCCTGACCCCCGCGGCGAGACCCTGTTCGGACAGGAGGACGAACGGGCCCGCCTCGCCGGTTCGGGCGAGGTGGGTGCCGCCGCAGAACTCGACCGACCGCTCGAGCCACGCCGGATCGTCGGGGCGTTTGACCAGTTCCTCGATCGACGGGCCGATGGAGACGACCCGGACCGGATCGGGATACCGCTCGCCGAACACCGCGCGGACCGTGTTCACCGCCCTGGCTCGCTCGAGCGGCGTCTCGACCGCGTGGACCTCGAGGTCCTCGTCGATCGCCTCGGTGACCCGATGCTCGATCTCCGCGAGGGCGTCGAGATCGAGCGCCCTGCTCGCCGCGTAGTCGAACCTCAGTCGATCGGCCGCCACGAGGGAGCCTCGCTGGTCGCTGTCCGGGCCGGCCACGTGCCGGAGCGCATGGTTCAGGAGGTGGGTGGCGGTGTGGTGCGCCCGGACACCCGCCCGCCGGTCGGCATCGAGCGAGAGCTCGGCTTCGTCGCCGGTCTTCAGTCGACCGTTCGTGACGTGGCCGACATGGAGCACGAAGTCCCCGACGCGACGCGTGTCCTCGACCTCGAAGACGCCGGCATGGTCGTGGCCCGAGCTCGACTCGCGACCGACGTGGATCGTTCCCAGGTCGCCGACCTGTCCACCCTGTTCGCCGTAGAAGCACGTTCGATCGAGGATCACGGCGGCGCGACGTCCGACGTCCACCGAGTCCGTGAGGTGACGTCCGTCCCAGATCGCCCGGATCGCGCCGGTGATCGGGCGTGCATCGTGCTTGTGGTGGTCGTCGGTGGCGCCGACGCCGAGGAACTCGAGCTTGCCGAGCACGTCGGGCGGCATGGTGAGCACCGGATCGTCCTCGGTGCCGCCGCCTCGACTGCGTTCCCGGGCCTCCTCCATGAGCGACTCGTAGCCGGCCACGTCCACTCGAAGGCCGCGTTCCTCCGCCATCACCTCGGTCAGGTCGACGGGGAAGCCGTAGGTGTCGTGGAGGGTGAAGGCGTCCTCCCCGGAGACCGTGCCTTCCTTCGCCTCGCCCGCCGCCCGATCGAAGAGCTGCAGGCCGCGATCGAGCGTCCTCCGGAACGTGTCCTCCTCCTGCGCGATGATCTCCCGGACCCGGGACTCCCGCTCCCTCATCTCGGGGAACACCTCGCCCAGGGACTCGACGACCGCGGGCACGATCCGCTCGAGGAACGGTTGCTCCATTCCGAACGTCTGGCGACCGTGGCGAACCGCTCGCCGCAGGATCCTCCGCAGGACGTAGCCCCGGCCGTCCGCCCCGGGCACCGCGCCATCGGAAAGGGCCGCGACGAGGCAGCGGATGTGGTCGGCCACCACGCGATAGGCGATGTCGACGGGATCGGTCA
>JAYZBK010000034.1:0-7441 GCA_036339295.1 Planctomycetota bacterium | reverse complement strand
ACCCCGGGCCGATCCCGCCCTGCACCGCGTCGCCCCCGGCGTCGAACAACGCCCGGGCGCCCTCGGCGGTGGCGATGTTCCCGGCGATGACGTCGATGTCGTGCTCGGCCTTGACCCGCCGGACGGTCTCGATGACGTTCCGGCTGTGCCCGTGCGCGGTGTCGATCACGAGGACGTCCACCTCGGCGTCGATCAGCGCCCCGATGCGGTCGAACTGCATCACGCCGCTCGCCGCGCCGACCCGGAGCCGGCCCCGGTCGTCGCGGCACGCCCGCGGATGGGTCTGGACGTTCTCGAGGTCCCGCATGGTGATCAGGCCGGCGAGATGACCCGCCCCATCGACCAGCAGGAGCTTCTCCACCCTCGCGCGGTTGAGGATCCGCTCGGCGTCCGCCGGCTCGACGTCGGGCGGTGCGGTCACCAGGTTCTCGTGGGTCATCACCTCGCCGACCCGGGCTTCCGCATGCCGGGACGGGTCGAGGAACTTCATGTCGCGACGGGTCAGGATGCCGACGACCTTGCCCCGGCCGGACCCGTCGAGCGTGATCGGGAACCCGCTCACGCCCTGCTGGGTCATGAGCTCGACCGCTCGCGCGATCGTGTCCTCCGGGGAGAGCGTGACCGGATCGGCGATGACCCCGTTCTCGCTCCGCTTGACCTTCTGGACCTCGCGGGCCTGCGCCTCGGGGGGGAGGTTCTTGTGGATGATCCCGATGCCGCCCTCCTGGGCGAGCGCGATCGCGAGACTGGACTCCGTGACGGTGTCCATCGGCGCGGAGAGGACCGGGATCTCGAGATCGATCCGATTCGTGAGCCTCGTCCGCGTGCAGGCGGAATCGGGCGTCACTTCGCTGTAGGCGGGCACCAGGAGCAGGTCGTCGAACGTGAATCCGTCCTGGACGATCTTGCCCCGGAGTCGGGCGGAGGGGTCTGGGGAGTCTTCCATCGAGGAATGGTGCCCGCCCGCGCCCACCTTGTCAATGCCGGGTGCCCGGCGAGGAGGTCGACGGAACCGTCGATTCCGGTTCCACGAACCCCACTCCCCCCGCTTTCCCAGGGCCACCGGAGGCCGCCTCTCTGGTAGGCTGGGGGGTCTCCGTACACCGCCGGCCGAAGGCCGTCGCCACCCCACCCGAGCGGTCCGGACCCGCGTTCCGGCCCCGAAAGAACAGATCTCCGCCGACCCCCCGGGCCGGCGGACACCGACCGAGGGATTCTCGTGCATTCCGAAACCCTGATCGCCGCCCCGATCAACCACGACATCTCCGTCCCCGAAGGCGAGGGGCTCGCCGCGTGGCGGAGCTGGCTCGAGACGTGCATCAAGTTCGAGGCGAGCGACCTCATCGTCAAGAGCGGGCAGTCGCCCCGCCTCCGGGTCCGAGGCTCCCTCAAGGGCATGCAGATCGAGCCCTGCACCATGGACCTCCTGTTCCGCGTGGCCAAGGACGTCCTCGACCCGAACCAGTTCGAGTTCTTCAAGCAGAAGGGCTCGATCGACTTCGCCTACGACTTCGACGAACGACGCCGCTTCCGCGTGAACATGTTCATGGCGCGGGGCAAGCCGTCGGTTGCCGCCCGACTCATCACCTCCGACATCAAGAAGTTCGAGGACCTCTACCTCCCCGACAAGCTCGGCGACATCTCGATGGCCGCCCAGGGGCTGATCCTCTTCTCCGGCGTGACCGGCTCGGGCAAGTCGACGTCGATCGCGTCGATGCTGCAGTACGTGAACGAGCGCAAGCGGGTCCACATCGTGACGATCGAGGACCCGATCGAATACATCTTCACGGACGACAAGGCGACGATCAACCAGCGCGAGGTCGGGATCGACTGCCTGAACTTCAACGACGCCCTCCGGGCCCTCGTCCGCGAGAACCCCGACGTCGTGCTGGTCGGCGAGATGCGCGACTACGAGACCTTCGAGGCGGCGATCCGGGCGGCCGAGACCGGCCACCTCGTCTTCGGGACCATCCACGCCTCGAGCGCCTGGCAGACCTTCGGGCGAATCTACGACCTGTTCCCCGAGAACGAACGGGAGCAGATCCGGAAGCTCCTCGCGTACAACCTCCAGGCGATCGTCTACCAGAAGCTCCTGCCCACGCTGCACGAGAACATCCCGCGGATCCCGGCCCTCGAGATCCTCATCAACAGCCCCGCCGTCCAGAAGTACATCCTGGAGGCCCGGGAGGGCGAGCTCCTGCAGATCATCAAGCAGAGCCTCGACGAGGGCATGCTCGACTTCACCACCGCCCTCGTGCGGCTGGTCGAGGACGAGTACATCCACCAGGACGTCGCCCTCGGCGCCACCCCCAAGCCCGAGGAGCTGAAGATGCGCCTCAAGGGCATCTCCTGACCACCGCGACACGACCCCGGACCCCAGCGTCATGCACGATCCCGTCGCCCTGCTCGCCGCCACCGCGTCGTCCCTGAACCTGGTCGACTTCATCAAGCCGATCCTGATGCTGATCCCCCTCGGCGTCTACCTCCGGCTGGTGAGCTCGAACCTCGAGAAGGACGTCCGCTTCTTCAACCACAACGTCGCGCTGTGGAACGGCATCTTCCTCGGCTCGGCGTGCCTCGCGCTCGCCGCCGCGGTCCTCATCCCGCTCTTCATCGCGGGCCTTCCGGTGATGCTGGTCATCCTCGCGGCCCCGCTGCTGGCGTACTGGAAGTACCGGAACGACAACGTCGAGAACGAGTCGCAGAAGTTCCAGCTCTCCTCCGTGGGAGTGGGTGACCGGATGGCGGCCCGCAAGCAGAAGGCGACCCAGAGGAACGCCGCGGCGATCCTCCTCGACAAGTCGCTGGCGGAACAGCCGGTCCCCGAGGAGGAGGATCCGGTCCGTCCGATCCACATCGCGATGGAGGACGTCCTCCTGCCCGCGATCACGGCCCGGAGCACCCGCATCGAGCTGGCGATCACCGAGAAGGGCGCCAACGTCGCCCAGGTCGTCGACGGCGTCCGCTACAAGCGGGAGTCGCTCGCCGCCGAGACCGCCGCGAGCATCACGGACTACCTCAAGAAGGCCGCCGGCCTCGACATCGACGAGCGGCGGAAGAAGCAGCGAGGCCGCTGCGGCCTCAAGCTTCGCGAGGAGTCCCGGCGGGCGATCATGGACATCACCTCGAGCGGCAGCTCGCAGGGCCTCCGGCTCCGGATCGACATCGATCGCGACACCCAGCTCGCCCGCGAGTTCGAGGACCTCGGCCTCGAGCCGGAGCAGGCCAGGATGCTCGAGAAGACCGCCGACGGCGCCGATCGCCACGGCGTGATCCTCGTCTCCGCCGCCCCGGGCCAGGGCCTCACCTCCACCCTGACGACGCTCCTCAAGCGACACGACGCCTACACCTGCAACATCAAGACGCTCGAACGCGACGTCCAGCGGATGGTCGAGGGCGTCGACCACGCCGAATGGGATCCGAGCGATCCCGACAACGACTTCCCCACGCAGCTGCGATCGATCATTCGCCGCGGCCCCGACATCGTGATGATCAGCGATCTCCAGGATCCCGCCACCGGGGTCCAGGCCTCGAAGGTCGGCCTCGACGGCCCGCTCGTCTACCAGGGCATCCAGACCAAGGACGGGGTGCCCGGCACGATCACCGAGTGGTTCCGGGCGGTCGGCGACCTCAAGGAGGCGTCGAAGTCCCTCGCCGGCGTCGTGACGGTGAAGACGATGCGGAAGCTCTGCCCCGAGTGCAAGGCGCCGTTCACCCCCACCGCGGAGCAGGCGAAGCGACTGGGCATCAAGGACCCCTCGAAGGTCCAGCTCTACCGCCAGAGCGGACGGGTGCAGGTGAAGAACAAGATCGAGGAGTGCCCGACCTGCCGCGGCACCGGCTACTTCGGCACGCTCGGCGTCTTCGAGTGCATGCCCATCGATCGAGAGGCCCGGAAGCTTCTCGCCGGCGGCGACCTCAAGGCCGCCTACACCCATTCCCGACGGACGCTCGGGATGATGCTGATGCAGGAAGCCGGCCTCCGGAAGGTCTCCCGGGGCGAGACCAGCCTCGAGGAGGTCGCCCGCGTCCTGAATCCCGAGAAGACCAGCCGCCCCACCGCGGCCGCCAGCTCCTGACCCCCCGGCCCCCACGACCCGACGTCGACGAGAACAACTCCCATGACGATCGCCGCCTCCATCATCTTCATCCTCCTCGCGACCTACTGGTTCGGCTTCAAGGAGGGCTTCTTCAGCGGCCTGATCCACCTCGCGTGCGTCATCGTCGCCGGTGCCGTCGCCTTCGCGTTCTGGGAGCCCCTCGCGGTCGCCATGCTCGGCTCGAGCTCGACCCGGGAGTGGGCGTGGGGCGTCTCGCTCCTCGCCATCTTCTGCTTCGCCCTCTTCCTGCTCCGGCTCGCCGGCAACCTGCTGATCCCCGACAAGCTGAACTTCCCTCACCTGGTCGACATCCTCGGCGGCGGCGCGACGGGCGCAGCGGCCGGCCTCCTGACCGCGGGCATCGGCCTGATCGGCGTCGGCATGCTCCCGATCGGGAACCCCAGCGGCTACGTCAGGGCCCAGTCGGGCAACTCGGTGGCCCCGACCCAGAAGACCAGCGAGTCGCGGTACTTCGCCGCGACGATGACCGAGCAGTTCTACGACATGCTCAGCCTGGGGGCGTTCAAGCCGCTGACCAACCGCGGCAACCTCGCCACGAGCTACCCGGCCCTCACGAAGCAGGCCTGGAGCCTCCAGCGGGACACGGTGCAGCGTGGCCGAGTGGAACTCGCCGTCTCCCCGTCCGACCTCACGGTGGGCACGCCCTACCAGGGCGCGTTCCCGATGCCCGGGATCACCGGCGACGTCGTCATCGTCCCGATCACCGTCCAGCGGGGCGGCTTCCACAAGGGATCGAACTTCGTCCTGAGCTCGTCGCAGGCCCACCTGATCGGCGGCGGCAGCTCGCCGGCCATCGCCTTCCCCGAGGGCTGGCGGGAGGGCGGCGTCAACTACCTCTTCGACGGACTGACCAACTACGCGACCAACGTTCCCGGCGAGCAGTCGGTCTCGCTGATGCTGGCCTTCGACGCGGCGGACCTGCGGGGCCAGGCCCCCACCTCCCTCATGTTCAAGGGACTGCGGATCCCGCTCGCCCAGGCCTCGAACGATCTCGCCACGCTCGACATGGGCAGCGGCGGCGCCGGCATCGACTACGACCGGAACGCCACGCCCATCCCCGCGACGTACGTGAAGCTCGACTCGCGGATCGGCGTGATCCTCAACCGGAACAGCCTGCCGCCCGGCATCGAGGCCGAGGGCAACACCATCACCCTCGCCGACGGGGACGACGTCCAGAGCCGGACCACCGGGACCATCAGCAAGTCCCTCCGGGTCGATCGCCTCTACGAGCTCCCGGGCACCAAGATCGTCCGGCTCGACGTCAGCCGAGGCAAGAGCCCGGTCGACATCTGGGGCGAGAACCGCGCAAAGGGCGGCATCGACAATCCGCTCGTCCTCGTGGACGACGAAGGCAAGACCTACCTGCCCATCGGATGGCTCCACAAGAAGGCCTCGGACAACCTGCTCAACATCAAGTTCGACGCTCGCGACGGCGTCCCGGAGCTCGAGGGGCTTCCCCTGCTCTCCACCGCCGGCCGTGACGAACTCGACGTCCTCTACAGCATCCCGGTGAACCGGAGGATCGTCGCGATCAAGATCGGCGACGTGACGGTCGGCGTGACCAACGTCACCGTGGCTCCCTGACCCGCCCGTCGCCCCGGGGCCGCCGGCCCGACCGCCATCTCGCCACCGGCTCGACGACGACCGACGAAAGCCGCCCGGGACCAGCGGCACGGGCGGCTCTTCATGAATCCTCTTCGCTTCGCGACGATCGCCTCGGGCGGACGGTCAACCCTGGTCCGCGAGCCAGCGTTCGACCCACTTGATGTCGAAGTCCGCGGTGCGGAACTCGGGCCGGTCCAGCAGGCGACGGTGCAGCGAGATCGTGGTGTTCATCGGCCCGACCTGGAACTGCTTCAACGCCTCGAGCGTGCGGGTGATCGCCTGCTCGCGGGTCGGGGCGTGCACGATGAGCTTGCCGATCATCGAGTCGTAGTTCGGCGGGATCCGGTAGCCGGACCGGGCGTGCGAGTCGAGCCGCACGCCGGGACCGCCGGGGGGATCGAATCGCTCGATCAGCCCCGCCTGCGGCATGAAGTTGCGATCGGGATCCTCGGCGTTGATCCGACACTCGATCGCGTGGCCGTTGACCCGGATGTCCTCCTGCCGGATCGAGAGCGGCTCGCCCGCCGCGACCCGGATGCCCTCCTGGACGATGTCGACGCCGGTGATCATCTCGGTGACCGGGTGCTCGACCTGGACCCGGGTGTTCACCTCGAGCATGTAGAAGTTCTGCTCGTGGTCCATGAGGAACTCGACGGTCGCCGCCCCGCCGTAGTTGGCGCTGCCGATCAGCCGGGCCGCGCTCTCGCAGACCTGGTCCCGCTTCTCGGGATCGACGCCGGCCGCCGGGGCCTCCTCGACCAGCTTCTGGTGGCGTCGCTGGCTGGTGCAGTCCCGCTCGTAGAGATGGACCGCATCGCCCCGCCCGTCGCCGATGGTCTGGACCTCGAAGTGGCGCGCCTTCTCGAGGTACTTCTCCACGTAGACGCTGCCGTTGCCGAACGCCGCCGCGGCCTCCTGCGCGGCACTCTCGACCGCGTCGGCCAGCTCCGACTCCTCGCGGACGATCCGCATGCCGCGTCCGCCACCGCCCGCGGCCGCCTTCACGATCACCGGGAAGCCGATCTCCTTCGCGGTCGCGATGGCCTCGTCGATCTCCTCGATGGCGCCCTCGGTGCCCGGGAAGACCGGGGTGCCCGCCTTGCGAGCCATCCGCTTGCAGCTCACCTTGTCGCCGAGCAGGGCCATCGCCTCGGGACTCGGCCCGATGAAGGTGAAGCCCGAGTCGCGACAGACGGCCGCGAACTCCGCGTTCTCCGACAGGAAGCCGTAGCCGGGGTGGATCGCATCCGCCTCGGTGCACTCGGCCGCGGAGATGAGCCGGTCCATCCGGAGGTAGCTGTCGACCGAGGGGCCGGGGCCGATGCAAACGGTCTCGTCCGCCCACTCGAGCCACGGACCATCCTCGTCGGCGGTCGAGTGCACGCACACCGGCGACACGCCGAGCTCGCGGCAGGCACGAATGATTCGAAGGGCGATCTCGCCTCGATTGGCGATCAGGATCTTGTTGAACATGCCGGTCCCGCTCAGGAAGGCTTGATGAGGAGCAGCGGCTGGCCGAACTCGACGGCGTCGCCGTTCTCGACCAGGATCTTCGCGACCGTGCCCGACTGCCCGGACTTGATCTCGTTGAAGATCTTCATGGCCTCGATGAGGCAGACCGTCGAGTCGTCGCCCACGGTGTCGCCGACGTTCACGAACGTCGGCTTCTCCGGGCTCGGCTTGGAGTAGTAGGTCCCCACCATCGGGCTCTCGAT
>JAYZBK010000033.1:0-22478 GCA_036339295.1 Planctomycetota bacterium | reverse complement strand
CCTCGGTCTGGACCGAATCGTCCTCGTGGTCCCCGAAGAGGCCCTTGTAGACCCAGACCTTGACGCCGATGATCCCGTAGGTCGTCCGACTCTCGCACAGGGCGTAGTCGACGTTGGCCTGCAGGGTCGACAGCGGGATCGAACCCAGCCGGGTGTCGAAGGTCCGGCTCATCTCGGCGCCGCCGAGGCGGCCCGAGATCTGGATGCGGATCCCCTTCGCGCCGTTCTGCATGGCCGACTCGCACCGCTGCTTCAGCGCCCGACGGAAGTTGCCCCGCTTCTTCATCTGCTCGGCGACGGTCTCGCCGATGAGCGTGGCGTCGATCTCGGGGTTCTTGATCTCGATGATCTTGATGACGACCTTCCGGCCGGTGAGGGCCTGGAGATCGCGGGTGAGGCTCTCGACCTCGGCGCCCTTCTGGCCGACCACCTGGCCCGGACGCGCGGTCCGGATGATCACGGTCAGCTCCTCGCGGGTCCGCTCGAGGAGGATGTCCGAGACCGCCGCGAAGGGTGGGGTCCGGTTGAGGCGCTTGTCCACGTACTTCCGGATGCGGTAGTCCTCGACGAGGAGTTCGCCGAAGAGCGCCTTGGGCGCGAACCACCGCGACTTGTGGGTCTCGGTGATTCCGACTCGGAATCCGAATGGGTGGGTCTTCTGTCCCATGGTGTGCTCGCTGCCGGTGATCCCGGCTGGGGGGTGGATGCTGGTGGGTGACTCGGTTCCGCCGGTGGGATCAGGCCTTGGGGCCGACCTCCACGTGCAGGTGGCTGGTTCGCTTGCGGATGGGGTGGGCCCGGCCGCGGTCCTTCGGCTGGAACCGCTTGATCGTCGGTCCTTCGTCGACCCAGGTCCTGGTCACGACCAGGCCGGCGACGTCGGCTTCCTGCTCCTCCGCGTTCGCGATGGCGCTCTTGAGGACCGACTTCAGGTACCAGGCGCCGCGCCGCTTGCTGAAGTCCAGCGCGGTGAGGGCCTCGTCGACCGGCATGCCCCGGACCATGTCCGAGACGAGGCGGGCCTTGGTGGGCGAGATGCGGGCGAATCTGTGGGAGGCGATGTAGGCCATGGCTTCACTCCAGGTCCGGGTCGACTCAGCGACCGGACTTGATGCCTTCCTTCTTGTTGGTGTGACCGCGGAAGAGCCGGGTCGGGCTGAACTCGCCGAGCTTGTGACCGACCATGTCCTCGGTGCAGAGCACCTCGGTGAACGCGCGGCCGTTGTGGACCTCGAAGGTCGTGCCGACGAACTCGGGGACGATGGTGCAGTCCCTCGCCCACGTGCGAATAGGCCGGCGATTGCCGGTCTCGTTCGCCTTCTCCACCTTGCGGTAGAGCTTCTCGTCGACGTGCGGACCCTTCTTGAGCGACCTGGACATGGGTTCTTCCGGAGTCGGTCCCGCGATCGCGGGATCGGGTGGTGATGACTGGACCTTCGAAGCGGTGGAATCGGGACGCGATCAGACCTTGAGCTGTCCGTAGCGGACCGACTTGCGACGGCGGATGATCCGGGCGTCGCTGGACTTGCCGCGACGACGGGTGCGTCCGCCCTTGGACTGGGTGCCGGAGGCGCTGGACGGCTCCTGGCCGCCCTTGGACTTGCCGTCACCACCACCGTGCGGGTGGCAGTGGTGGCTCATGGCGACGCCACGGGTTCGGGGCCGGCGACCGAGCCAGCGGGCTCGACCGGCCTTGCCGAGCACGACGTTGCCGTGGTCGGAGTTGCCGATGACGCCGATGGTCGCCCGGCACTCGAGCGAGACCTGGCGGATCTCGCCGGAGGGCATGACGATCGTGGCCCAGCGACCTTCCTTGTTGGTGAGGCGGGCGCCGACGCCGGCGGAGCGACACATCTTGCCGCCGCCGCCGGGCTGCATCTCGACGCAGTGCAGCGTCAGGCCGGTGGGGATGTGCTTGATCGGCATGCAGTTGCCGGGGCTCGGCTCGACCGCGTCGTCGCTCGAGAGGAGCACGTCGCCGTCGGTCACGCCCTTGGGGCACGGGATGTAGCGGAGCGTGCCGTCCTCGTAGCGGAGGAGCGCGATGTGCGACGAGCGGTTCGGGTCGTACTCGACGCCGATCACGGTCGCCGGCATGTCGTCCTTGCGACGCTTGAAGTCGATCTTGCGGTAGCGACGCTTGTGTCCGCCACCACGTCCCAGGACGGTGATCTTGCCCTGGTTGTTCCGCGCACCGGTCTTGTGGAGCGGGGCGAGGAGGGACTTCTCGGGGGTCTTCTTGGTCACCTCGACGTGGAGGTTGACGGAAGCGTTCCGGCGTCCGGGGGTGGTCGGCTTGTAGACGCGACTGGCCATGGTGTGGCGTCCTCTCGGTCGGAGTCGTCCGACGAAGCGGGGTTCAGAGCAGTTCGATGCGATCCTCGGGATGCAGCTTGACGATCGCCCGCTTCACGGCTGCGGGCGTCACCGACCCGTACCGCATGCGGCGGGTCTCGCCCTTGCGGTTCTGGGTCGCGACGGAGACCACGCGGACCTTGAAGAGGTCCTCGACCGCCCGGCGGATGTCGGCCTTGGTCGCGCGGCGATCGACCTCGAACGCGTAGCGGTTGTACTCGGAGCTGTCGACGGTCGCCTTCTCGGTGACCAACGGCTTTCGGATGACCTGGGTGGCGTGCATGTCAGGCGACTTCCTTTCCGGCATCGTCCTTCGCAGCGGTCTTCGGGTAGCAGGAGCCGTCGAGGAACGACTCGAGCCCGGCCCGATCGATCACCAGGTAGCGATGGTTGAGCATCTCGAAGGCGTTGAGCTGGTCGACGCGGATCGTGTCCACGTTCTGCAGGTTGCGGGCGGAGAGCGCCGCGATGCGGTTCTCGGTGTCGAGGGCGACCAGGCACGTCCGATCGATGCCGACGCCCTCGAGGATCGAGACCATGCCCTTGGTGCTCGGGGCGTCCATCGCGAGGCTGTCGACGCACTTCACCTCGCCGTCGACGAGCTTCGCCAGGAGGGCGTTGCGGTTGGCGAGACGACGCATCCGCTTGGTCAGGCTGCTGCGGAACGCCTCTCGGGTCCGGGTCTTGGCGAAGGTGTGGCCACCGCCCTTGCGGATCGGCGTCCGGGCCGCACCGGCCCGGGCGTTGCCCGTGCCCTTCTGCTTGTAGAGCTTGCGGGTCGAGCCCTCGACCCGGCCACGGCTCTTGGTCCGGGCCGAGCCCTGACGCTGGTTGCCGTGCGTGATCACGTACGCCTGCTTCAGCAGGGCGTACCTGATGTGGCCGCCGAGGTCGGCGGGATCGATCTTGATCGTGTCCACCTGCTTGCCCGCTCGATCGAGGACCGGGAGGTCGATCGGGGAAAGCGGTTCGTCGGGATGCTCGATGTTTTCGAGGTCGCTCATGGTCTTCCTTGTCTCCCGCTTCGCCCCGGGTCCCAGCGACGTGCTGGGGGGGACTCCGACGGGTGCCGGCTCGTCCGGCGTTCGCCTCACCCTCCGGCCGCCTGTCGATGAATGGCGACGGGCAGGGTTCGACTCGGTTCCGATGGCCATCGACGGTTGAAGGGAGTCGCCCGACGATGGCGGAGGTTGTCGTGACCCGGGGGTTCCCCAGAGGGGCCTTCCGAATCGACCGGGCCACCGAGCCCGGCCTGTGGTGGATCAGGCTTCGGCTTGTGCCCTCGCCTTCGACTTGTACAGACGGGTGGCGGGACGAATGTAGAGATCGCCGCCGTTGGGACCGGGGACCGGGCCCTTGACGACGAGGAGGTTCTTCTCGGGGTCGGCGTGCACGACGTCGAGGCTGCGAACGGTCACCCGCTCGTCACCCATGTGGCCCGCCATGCGCTTGCCCTTCTTGATCTTCGGACCGGTACCGAGGTTGGTCGCGTGACCACCGATCGAACCGGCGGAGCGGTGCTTCCGCTGGACGCCGTGGCTCGCCTCGAGACCGGAGAAGTTGTGACGCTTCATCGGCCCCTGGAATCCCTTGCCCTTGCTGGTCCCGGCGACGTCCACGAACTTGACGTCCTCGAAGACCGACACGTCGATCGACTGCCCGAGCTCGAAGCCCTCGGCCTCGTCGTCGTCGATGCGGAACTCGCGGTGGATCCGCTTCGGGGCGGTCTTCGCCTTGGCGTCGTGGCCGATCTGCGGCATCGCGGCCCGGCGGACCTTCGCATCCTCGAAACCGAGCTGGATGGCGGCGTAGCCGTCGACCTCGGTGGTCTTCACCTGCGTCACGACGCACGGACCGGCTTCGATCACGGTCACCGGGATGTTGGTGCCGTCCTCCTGGAACCAGCGGGTCATGCCGACCTTGCGGCCGAGGATGGCGGTGTTCTTGATGGGCGGCATCGGGTTCCTTTCGAGTCGGTCCGAGTCGCTGCTCGGAGGATGCGGGCCAGGGGTCGTCGGACGTGGCCGGGGTGTGATGCGAAATCCGGGCCGCCGTGCCCTTCGAGGGGCGGCGACCCGGTCGGGGTCAGGCCTTGATCTTCACGAAGACACCGGCGGGGACGACGAGGCGGTTGAGGGCCTCGACGGTGCGGTGGTTCGGCTCGGTGATGTCGATGATCCTCTTGTGCGTGCGGATCTCGAACTGCTCTCGCGACTTCTTGTCGATGAACGGCGAACGGTTGACCGTGTAGATCTCGCGACGCGTGGGCAGCGGGACCGGGCCGGCGACGCGGGCGCCGGTGCGCTTCGCGTGGTCGACGATCTCCCGCGCGGAGACGTCGAGCGCCTGGTGGTCGTAGGCCTCCATACGAATTCGAATCTTGCCGCCGGTCATCCGTGTGTCGTTCCGAAGAGGATCGTGCGTGGCCCGCCCGGGCCGGAGTGGAGAAGCAGGGATCTTCCGCCCGTCCCGCTGTGGTCGGGCGCGATCCTTCGAAGACTGTTGGAAACCGGCCGAAGCCGGCGAAGGGACGTGACGCGAGGACGCTGCTCCGAGGGAGCAACGCCAAAAACACGCGCGAACCGCGAATGGTACCGATTCCCCCCGATCTGTCAATGCCACGGCCCCGGGGAATCCGGGCGGACGACCAGGAGAAGGACCCCGACGAGAGGATCCGGTCCCTACCATGGCATCCCCCGAGGACCACGGACCCCGATGTCCTCGTCCCGCCCCCTTCGCTCCGAGAGGCACCTGTCGCATGATGATCGCCGCCACGACCCTCTGCCTGGCCCTCATCGCCTCCGTTCCGCAGGATTCCCGGACCCTCGCCCCCCCCGAGACCGCCGCTGAGGGTGTCCGGCGGGTCGAGAACCGCTCCCTGGGATGCGCCTTCGACCTCCCGGCCGACGGCGAGGCCACGGTCGCGGGCGGGACGAGGAACCCGCAGATCCGGGCGATCCAGCGGGAGACCAACCCGCCCGCCTGGGAAATCGTGGTGCGACGGCTCGAACTCGCCCCCGATCCTTCGGCCTTCGGCGAAGGGACCGCCAGGACCCCCGCCTCGGTGATGGACGCGTTCGTCCGGGACGCGGACAAGGGCGGACTGGGCCTCTCGGCGCTGGAACGCCGCGAGGACCTGCGATTCGACGGCCTGCCCGCAGCCCGGCTGACCGCCGAACTCCCCCACGAGTCGGGTCGCACGGCCCGATTCGACTGGACGTTCGTCCAGACCGGCCCGTCCCGGTTCATCCTCGTCCAGTACCTGGCCGATCGCGACCGCTGGCCGGAGAAGACCTTCGCCGAGGTGACGGCCTCGTTCGAGATCAAGACCGAGACCGATCTCGCGATCGATTCGCTCAACACCGTCGGCTTCGGGAAGGCCATCCTCGATCGGTTCGACGAGGACCTGCTGAGGAAGGCGGTCGAGCGACTGGGGGACGGGGTCTACTTCCGCCTCCGCGGCGTCGAGTCCGGCACGGGTCGGGAGGTGGAGCTGGGCTACAGCCGCATGGTCGCGATGGAGGCGCCTCGCAACGCGGTGGTCGACACCGCGGCCCCGAACGAGGCGGCCGGTCCGGAGTCGGGCCTCCTGGTCTGGGTGCAGGTCAGGATCCTGCCCCCGAAGCCGGATGCCCCGTTCCAGGACGTCGACCTGAGGGCGTGGCTCTCGTGGGATCGCGAAGAGGAGTGGTGGACCATCCGGACGACCCGGAGGGTCCGCGGCAGCGACGCGTCCAGGACGGATGCGGTCACCGGGATCCGCCCCCGCCCCACCCCCAAGGACCCGCGACGATGGCTGCAGGTGATCAGCGGCGGCCGCGAGTCCTTCGAGCGGGAGGACCGGGTGATCGACATCCCCGATCTCGAGACCTACCTCTCGGAGGCCGAGAGACTCATCCTTCCCGAGCTCCTGAGCCTCGTCGACACCGACGCCTGCGAGTTCTCGGTGTACGCCTGGAACGAGGATCGCGGCCTCATCAGCCTGAGACGGGAGCAGTGGAATCCGCGAGGGGGCACCGGCAGCGGGGAGCTTCGGAGCCGACCCGCCCAGGATTCCCGCCCGGCCATCCAGCAGCTGGGGCCCGACGGGGTGCTGCAGACCCGGGCCTCGCCCACCGATGGAGGCACCGGCGGCGTCACCTGGTCGCGGATCGACGGCAAGGAACTTCGAGATCTCTACCTTCGCAAGGGCATCCCTTTCGGGGGATGAGCGAATCGAGGATCATCGATTCGAGGAACATGGCCATGATTCGCACCAGACCTGACGAAGACGACCGACGCGTCCTGCTCGCGATCCCGGTCTACAACGAAGTCGATCACGTGGACTCGGTGCTCGCCGAAGTCCGGCGTCGCATCGAGGACGTGCTCGTGATCGACGACGGCTCCACCGACGGGACGCCCCAGGCCCTCGCGGGCCATCCGGTCGAGGTGATCCGCCACGCCTCCAATCGGGGGTACGGCCGCAGCATGCAGGACATGATGCGATGGGCGGCGTTCGACGGCTTCGACTGGCTGGTGACGATGGACTGCGACGAGCAGCATGAACCGGCGGCCATCCCCCGCTTCCTCGAAGCGATCGAACGAGACGACCTGGACGTCGTCTCGGGGAGCCGCTATCTCGATCCGGCCGGTCGAGTCGATGCGCCCCCGCCGGATCGTCGGCGCCTCAACCGGATCCTCACCCACGAGATCAACGACCGGCTCGGCCTTCGGCTGACGGATGCCTTCTGCGGCTTCAAGGCCTATCGCGTGGCGTCGCTGGTCGACCTCGAACTCGACATCGACGGCTACGACTTCCCCATGCAGTTCTGGGTCCAGGCGGTGGCCGCGGGACTGCGCGTCGGCGAGATCCCCGTCCGGCTGATCTACAACGACCCGAGCCGGTCGTTCGGCGGCCCGCTCGACGACCCCCAGAACCCGCTCTCCGTCTACCCCCGGACGTTCGATCGCGAACTCGTTCGCTGCGCGGACCGCCTGCCCGAGCCAAGCCCGGTGGAGCAAGGCTCCTGACCTCCGCGACGCCCGAGCGATCGATCACCCTGCGTCCCCCACCGGATTCCTGGAGACCCGGTCTCCTCGCCGGCGTGGATCACCCGCTCGGCGACGCCTGCCGCGACAGTCGCCGGATGCTTGGATTCGGGGACGACGTCACGGTGGTGGCGACGGGGCACCAGGCGGCGATCTGGCACCCGGGGATCCTCGCCAAGGACCTCGCCGTCCGCGCCCTCGTGGAATCGCTGGCGGCGGCGGGACGGACGGTTCGACCGCTGCACTTCATCGCCGACCACGATGCGAACGACGGTGGACTCGTCGCCTATCCGACCATGGACCTTCGCCGTGGCGGCTGGAGGATGCTTCCCCCCACGGACCGCTCCAGCACGATCGATCGTCCGACCGCCCGCCCGGCGGCCGTTCCCGGGGATTCGTTCGACCGGGAGGAGATCCGACGGGGCCTCGAGTCGATCCACGCGGCGGTCGAACGACACCGGGACGCCCCGAATCTCGCGACGCAGCTCGCCGGCGCCGCCGCATCACTGGCGGCCCCGTGGTCCGGCGAGATCCCTCGTGCCTCGATGTCCGGGCTCCTTCACCTCCCGATCGGACGCCAGCTCCTCGAACGCATGGAGCGGGCCCCGGAGACGTGCATCGCTGCGCACGACGCGGCCGTGGAGGAGGATCGGGTCCGGCGGTCGGCGAGCCGCCGAAGGACTCGCGGCGCCGCTCGACTGCTCGGTCGCGAGGCCGCACCGGAACTCCCGCTCTGGCGGAACGACGGCGACGGCCGACGGCCCGTGCTGGTCGGCGAGCCGATCGATCCCGAGACCTGCCGACCCCGTGCCCTGCTCGCCACCGCACTCGCCCGACTCGCCGGATGCGATCTCTTCGTGCACGGCCTCGGGGGGGAGATCTACGACGTGGTGATGGAGTCGTGGGTCGAGCGATGGCTGGGACCGGAGGTCGCATCCGGACTGGCGCCGGCCACGATCGCGACCGCGACGTGCCTCCTTCCCATCGCGGACGATCTTCCCGCCGCGGATCCGGGAATCAGCCCGGAAGGCCTGCATCGACTCGAGTCGGACCCGGACCTCGCACGATCGGGATCGCGGCTGCGAGCAGGACTCCTCGCCGAGATCGATGCGGCTCCTCGACGAAGCCCCGCCCGCCGGGCCGCGTTCCTCCGCCTCCGAGCGGAGATCGAGGACGCCCGCGTGCGGGGCGCCGACGAGATCGAGGCGTACCGGGGTCGGCTCGAGCGGGAATCCGAGGGCCGACGTCATCGCGCCGTCGCCGAGGATCGGACCTGGCCGTTCCCCCTGCACCCCTCGGCTTCCCTCGACGACCTGCTCCAGGGGTGCCGGACCGCGTTTGCGCCGGTCGCCGACGAGGCTCAGGCGTCGCCGAACGGACGCGGCCGGTAGAGCCGCGTTCCGTCGAGACCGCGAACCGGCTCGGTGAATCCGGCGACCACGCCGCGCTCGCGACCCACCGCGTCGACCGCCATCGCGGTCGCGGCATCGAGGTCGTCGAGCCGGCTGACGAAGACGGCCTCGGGCGTCGCGGGCGCCTTGATCGCCCCGTGTTCCAGCCGACCGTGGTGACTCGCGATGATGTGCTGGAGGGCGAGCTTGGCGTCGGGAGGAAGCGGCGTGGCGCCGGCCTGCCTCGCCCGGGCGGCGAAGGTCTCCAGCATCAGGACGCCGTCGACGAGGTGTCCGAGGAGATTCCCGCGACGCGTGTATTCGAACCGCTCGGGATCGAGCTCGAGGACCTTGCCCGAATCGTGGAGGAACAGTCCGAGCAGGACCACGTCGCGATCGAGCTCGGGGTGGAACGGCAGGATCGCCTCGGCCGACTTCAGGAGGGACAGCGTGTGCTCGAGCAGTCCCCCGAGATGCGCGTGGTGCATCGAGACCGCCGCCGGCGCCTGCTTGAAGCGGCTCATGAACGACTCGTCGGCGAGACAGGCCTCCGCCAGGCCGACCGCCGCCGGATGGACGAGCGTTCCGAGGACCTCCTTGAGCTCCGAAAGCATCTCCTCCGGATCTCGTCGACTCGACGGGAGAAGGTCCCGCATTCGGTCGGCCTCGATCGTGACGGACTCGATCGCCTCGACCCGCACCTGGATCTGGTCGTTGAAGTTCTCGCAGCACCCCTCGACATGGACGAAGGTCGCCCCGACGAGATCGTCCATGAGTCCGGGTTCGACCGACCACTTCCGGGCGTTCACCCGACCGCTCGCATCGCGGAGGATGCACTTGAGGAACGGATTGCCGTTCCGGCTCGCGGACACCTGCGGATTGACCAGGGAGTAGGTGCCTTCGACCCGCGTCCCGGGCGTCATGTCGGCGATGTCGAGGTGCCAGCGGCTCGCTTCGATCGCGGTCTCGGATTCAGTCATGCCCGGACTGTAGCAGTCGGCGGGCCTCGGGAACGAGGTCCGCGAGTTCGTGCGCCAGCAGTCCCGCGTCGGAACGGGCCTCGCGCCAGAGGCGACCGGCGAGACCGTGCAGTCGAACGCCGGCGCAGGCGAGATCGAAGATGTCCCTCGTGGACTCGAGGGCGCGGGCGCCCGCACGCGGATGGAACTGGGCCGCCAGTCCTCCGATCAGGCCTGCGAGCACGTCTCCGCTCCCGGCGGTGGCGAGCGCCGGATTCGGTTCGTCGCACCGCCACCAGCGTTCCCCGTCGGCCACGATCGTCCTCGCTCCCTTGAGCACCACGACGACCGGTCCCCCACCTCGATCGAGTCGACGGGCGAGGGCCGCCGCGGCGTGCGGCCGATGCGCCTCGTCGAGCGGATCGGCATCGAGGCCGACGGCGCGGGCGAGCCGGTTCCATTCACCGGGATGCGGCGTCAGGACGATCGGGCCGCGGATCGCATCCCGTCCGACCCTGGCGAGGGCGTTGAGTCCGTCCGCATCGATCACCCGCGGCCGGTCCTCGACGTCGACCACGGCCTCGACCAGCGACTCGACACCGTCGGGCGAACCGAGACCGCAGCCGCACACGATCGCGTGCGCCGCCCGCGACGCCTCCAACACCGGCCCGGTCGCGGTCGGATCGACGTGGTCGTCGATGGCGAGCGGCAGGAACGTCGCCTCGGGGAGGGACGCCGCGACGACGGGCACGATCGGCCGCGGAGCCGCGACCACCGCGAGCCCGCAGCCGCTCCGCAGCGCCGCTCGTGCGGCGAGCGCGGGCGCCCCGGACATGAAGCGCGGCGTCGTCCCACCGCCCACGACGAGCGTCGTGCCGAACGTCCCCTTGTGCCCGTCGACGATCCGTTCAGGGAGCCGCGGGGTGGGCGTCGTCGCTTCTCCAGCCTCGTTCAAGGGCGTTCTCCGGCGGGATCCGCCGCGAGCACCTCGATGTCGATCGCGCCGATCAGGTCGAGCATGGCCCGGCTCCCCGCCTCCTGGTTCCACTCGCCGTCGTCGCCGACCATCACCGCGATGTGACCTCCGTGGAAGGCTCGGCGTCCGCCGAGGGTCGGATCGAGATCCAGCCACCGGCCGTCGATCACGGCCTGCGTCCACATGTGCCACTGGAACGAACCGCGCGGATCGTCCCCCGGGACCCAGACGAGTCCGCTCACCGTCCGGCTCGGGATGCCCACCGCGCGGAGCGCGGCCGCCAGAAGCACCGCATGTTCGGTGCAGTCCCCCGATCGGGATCTCACGGCGTCGCTTGCGGTCCCGAAGCCGGTCTCGAGGTTCTTGTCGCGGATGTGCCGGTGGACCGCGGTCCGGAGTGCCCTCGCCCGCTCCCCGTCGGGACGCCCCCGGCGATCGTGCCTCCGGGCGAACGCACGCACCTCCGGATCGTCCGCGTCGAGGAGGCCCGTCGCCTCGAGATGGGCCGCCCGCTCGAACGTCGCCCCGGTCGCCGAGGTCCGTTCCGGATCGACCTCGACGACGAGCCCGGGTGGATCGGACGATGGCGTCACCGACTGGCTCGCGATGCCCGGCAGGTCGAGCGGTTCCGCCCCCTGCCGTCGCACGACTCGATAGCGAGCCGCGACGGATCGGTCGAGCCGCCTCGCGCCCGACTCGAAGGTCGGGACGACCGGCCCGATGTCGGTGAGCGGGAAGCTGCCCGCGGCGGCTCGGCGGGCGAGCGACTCCGTGGTGCGTTCGACGCGGAGGGCGCCGAGCCCCGGGCCGAGCGAGGTCTCGCTGGCCACCAGTCGACCGTTCCGGTCCAGGTGCTCGATCGTGACCGTTCCGTCCTCCTCCTCGATCTCCCACGCCTCGGTCGCCACCGGTCCCTGCGACAGGGCGAGGGTCTCGTCCCCGCGGAGCCGGTAGGTCCGTGCGACGGGTTGCAGGCCGTGCGCCGGGTCGAGCACGAGGAGCCGTCGTCCGAGGCCGCCGGCGCCGAGGCGCCGCGCCGTCTCGATCGCGGACTCCGAGACCACCCAGTCGCCCTCGGGGCGAGGGCGTCGAGCGTCCACCGTCCGACCGGACTGCGTCCGTCGCTCGACCACGTGATCCCGCTCGAATGTCCATTCGGTCCGGGTCGCGGCGTCTCCCGAGGCCTGGCCATGACTCATCGCGGACAGGCCTCCGTCCGCGTCGAGGGTCACCGAGGCCTCGATCGAGGTCGCGACCGCGACGCCGCTTCGGACGAAGGAGATGCGCAGCTCGATGGTCGACCGGATGCCGCCGTCCGGCAGCGTCTCGATCCTCTCGGACATCATCCCGCAGGGTCGACCGCCGAGCGTGCAGGAGAAGTACGAGGTCGGCGTCGCATCGTCGCGACCGCTCGAGCCGGCTCGGACCGGCTCCACCCCGATCGCCAGCATCGCGATCGCACACAGCCCGAGGATCCACCCGCGGAACCATCGCTCCCGGACGAGCACCGGGACGGGCCGCATCACCCGCCGCCCCCCTCCGGACGCATGAGGGGAAAGGCGATCACCTCGCGGATCGTGCGCTGCCCGGTCAGGAGCATCACGATGCGATCGACGCCGAGGCCGAGTCCGCCGGCGGGCGGCATCCCGACCTCGAGGGCGTCGAGGAAGTCCTCGTCGAGGGAACGGAAGGCCTCGGCCTCGTCGTCGGCCCCGGCGAGCTGTTCGGTGAACCGCTGTCGCTGGATGTCCGGGTCGTTGAGCTCGGTGTACGCGGGCCCGACCTCCATCCCGGCCACGAAGACGTCCCATCGCTCGCAGAAGTCCGGGTCGTCGGGCACCGGTCGAGTGAGCGGACTGACGGCCGACGGATACCCGGTCACGAAGGTCGGGCGAGCCGGATCGATGAGATCCTCCGCCTCTCGTTCGAAGATCTCGTCGACGAGCAGCCAGTGGTCCCGGCTCGCGGCGTCCTCGATCCCGAGCGACCCCGCCCGGTCGCGGACCGCCGCCTCGTCTCGGAGATCGATGCCGGTCGCCCGCTCGAAGAGTTCCGAGTACGTGACGCGGACGAACGGCCGCGACCAGTCCACCGGGATGCCGTCGAACGGGAGGACCGGGCCGTCGGCGTCCCCGCCCACCTCTTCATCGCCCCGCGCCCGACGGTCCTCCGCGGAGGCGACCGCCAGTTCGTTCAGGAGCGACTCGGTCAGCTCGAGCATGGTCCAGCAGTCGCCGAACGCCTCGTAGACCTCCATCGCGGTGAACTCGGGGTTGTGACTCCGGTCCACGCCCTCGTTGCGGAAGTTCCGGTTGATCTCGAAGACCCTCGGAAGGCCCCCGACCAGGAGTCGCTTGAGATAGAGCTCCGGGGCGATCCGCAGGAAGAGATCGATGTCGAGCGTGTTGTGATGCGTCACGAACGGTCGTGCCGCGGCACCGCCCGCCATCGGCTGCATCATCGGCGTCTCGACCTCGAGGAACCCTCGTCGTTCCATGAACGAGCGCATCCGCGAGACGATCCTCGCCCGGTCCTGCAGCGTCCGGATGGCGTCGGGATTCGCATGGAGGTCGACGTGACGTCGACGGAAGCGGATCTCCGGATCGCTCAGTCCGTGCCACTTCTCCGGCGGCGGCACGAGGCTCTTGGAGTGGATCTCGACGCGGTCGGCCCAGACGCAGGTCTCGCCCTTGCGGGTCTTGCCGATCGGACCGCCGGCGACGACGACGTCGCCGTAGTCGAGCTTCTTGGCCAGTCGGAACATCTCGGGAGCGCACTCGGCCTTGGAGACGCTCACCTGGAGATCACCCGTGTGATCCCGGAGCGTCATGAAGACGAGCTTCCCCATGTCCCGATGCTGCATCACACGGCCCGCGACGATCCGTCGGGGACGACCGTCCTCCGCTTCCGGGTCCGCCTCCCGGGCGTCGTGCGCCGCCTGGTCGAACGCCTCCCGGGCGTCGACCAGGGTGGAGAGATCCTCCACCCGCCGGCCGTACGGCTCGACCCCGAGCTCGTCCCGGAGGAACCGGAGCTTCTGCCGCCGTGCGGCGACGAGTTCCGAATCGTCGACCACGCGGCCCTCGTCCGGGGCCTTTCCGCCGGATTCCTGGACGTTGGATTCGCTCACGGGCTTCGGGTCCGGTCGAGGGTGAAGACGTCGCGCAGGCCGTCCGACGGGCCCGCGGCAGCATGGTACCCGCCGCGATCGAACCGTCGATCAGCTGGTGGCGAGGTGCAGCGAGGGCGGCTCGTCGGCGACCACCGGCTGGAACCGCTCCCGGAACGCCTCGGGCGACAGTCCCGCGACCTCCGCCAGCCGACGAAGCTCTCCTTCGTCCTCGAGATCGTCGCGGCGAAGCCGGATCATGTACCGACGCGCGATCGCGTACCGCGTGGAGTGGATGTCCACGCGGCGGACCTGCATGCGATTCGTCTCCGGATCGAGCATCTCCTCGAGGGGGCACGGCACGAATCGCCCGCCCTGCATCGAGACGAGGGCGCCGGAGCCTCCCTCGATCAGGAACTTGGCCGCGCAGTACCCGAGATCCCTGCAGTACTCCATGTCGAAGGGCACCGGGTCGGCGCAACGCACCTCGTAGCCGATGTTCTTGTCGACGATCGTCATCTCGATCCCGAGCTCCCTCATCCGGTCGCGGACGAGTCGCTTGAGTCCCCCGGCGAAGTCGATCTCCGCCATGCGGACGTGTCCGTGCGCATCGCGTTCGATCGGCCCCAGTCGACCGAGGTCCTCCTCCGCGATCGACAGGGCCACGCCCTCGGCGATCACGGCCACGCCGTCCTCGCGACCCTCGGCCCGCCGCTTGAGAATGGCACCGGCGAGGATGTCGACGATCTCGTCCATCCGGACGCGTCGATCCCCGAACTCCTCCGGGATCACCGTCAGCGTGGTTCCCGCGGCCTTGCCGATGCCGAGGGCGAGGTGACCGGCGGTGCGACCCATCGCCACCACGAGGTACCAGCGGCGGGTCGTCTTGGCGTCGGTCATCAGGTTGCGGACGACGTCGACCCCGACCGAGCGGGCCGTCTGGTACCCGAAGGTGTCGATCTCCGGCGGCAGGTCGAGGTCGTTGTCGATGGTCTTCGGGACGTGCGCGACGCGGATCCGACCCTCCGCACGCTGGCTCGTCCGGAAGGCGGAATAGGCGGTGTCGTCGCCACCGATGGTCACGAGCTTGTCGATCCCGCGTCGCTCGAGGCCGTCGATGACCCGGTCGAGATCGGCCTCCGATCGCGTCGGGTTCGCCCGCGCGATGCCGAGCATCGAGCCGCCGCGGTAGTGCATGCGGGCCACGTCGTCGATCTCGAGCGGCATGGTGGCGTCCTCGGCCCCGTCGATCAGCCGGCTGAAGCCGTCGAGGACGCCGTGGACCTCGATTCCCTGGATGCGGGCCCGGATCGTGGCCGCCGAAATCACCGCATTGATGCCCGGGGCGGGGCCACCGCCTGCAAGAATCGCGAGTCCACCCATGTCTGCTCGATGCTCCATTGAGACGCCTGTCGAAATCCTGCCCGGTCGGGCTCCCCGCGTTGGACGTGAAGTGGCCCGAGCCTTCCATCCTAATCGACCATCGATCGTGGCCGCGCCGTCGACGCGGTATCCTCCCGCCCGTGGACCCGGTCGTCTTCCTTGATCGTGACAACACGCTGATCGCCAACGACGGCGATCTCGGCGATCCCTCACGCGTGGTCCTCCTCGAAGGAGTCCCGGAAGGACTGGTCCGACTTCGCGATGCGGGATACCGCCTCGTGGTCGTGACCAACCAGGGGGGCGTCGCCCGCGGCCGCTACGGCGAGGAGGATGTCGACCGCGTCCACCGCGAGGTCGCGGGACTCGTCGATCGAGCCGCCGATCGCCGCGGACTCATCGATCGCTTCTACTACTGCCCGTTCCACCCTGAAGCCACCCTGGCGGAGTACCGCCGCGAGCACCCATGGCGAAAGCCGAGACCGGGCATGCTCCTGCAGGCCGCTCGCGACCTCGGACTCGACCTGGACGCCAGCTGGATGGTCGGGGACCAGCCGAGGGACATCGTCGCGGGGGCGGCCGCAGGCTGCCGGACGGTGCTGGTCGGCGGCGAGGCCCTCGACGCGGACGTGTCGCCGACCGCGGTCGCGACGGACTTCACCGAGGCGGTCGACCTCATCCTCGCGACCGGCCGCCCCGGCCGCGGTCGCCTGCCCGAACGCAACGAGGTGGCCTCCCTCCGCCGCGCCGTGGAGGACCTCGCGGAAGCCGCCGGTCGCCCGGGCTCGGGCACCTCCCGCGGACTCGGCATCGCGCTCCTCGGCGGGGCCTGCTTCCCCTTCGTGGGCGCGATCCTCAGCCTCGACGACCCGTCGGTGTTCCTGCAGTGGATCGGCATCACCACGGTCTTCCTGCTGGCCGCCATCGGCGTGCTGCTCGCGGGTCGCCGGTGATGCCGGACGAGCCCCGAGCGGTTCGCCTCGTCTTCGGTCCCGACGCCGACCTCGAGGACGACCGACTCCGAGAGACCATCGTCGCGGCCGCCGAGGCGATCGCCGAGCGAACCGGGGTCCGACTCGTCGACTGCCGGGTCTCGGGCGGTCGACTCGAACTCGCCGTCGAGGGCTCCTCGATGCTCGCGGTCGGGCTGGCGGCCGAGCTTCGCCGGACGACCGATCGCTGGCACCTCGATCGCGAGGGCACGCACCTCTGGGTCGCACCGGAGGAGGACGGCGAGGACTGGAAGAGGTCCGGCTCGTGACGGCGCCGCTCCGACCCGAGGGCTGGAAGCGGCTCGCCCTGATCCTTCCGAACTGGCTCGGGGACGCGGTCATGTGCCAACCGGCCCTGGCCGCCATCGGTGACGCGCATCCCGATCTCGAGATGGTCGCCTTCGGTCGGCCCGCATCGGTGGAGGCCCTTCGAGACCAGGCCGGCATCGCCTCGCTCGAGGTGGTGGACGACCGAGGACTTCGCGGCCCGCTCCGGCTGGGAGCCGCCATCCGGAGCCACCGCCCCGATGCGGTCCTGCTCCTGCGCGGCAGCTTCCGTTCGGCCCTCGCGGCGCGATTCTCGGGATGCCCGATCCGAATCGGGACGCCCGGCGACGGCCGACGACTGCTCGTCAGTCATCCGGTGTCCCACGAGTCGCCGGGTCATCCGCTTCCCACGACCGCGCTCTACGCCTCGCTGGCGACGTCGCTGCAGGCGACGGTCGCCTCCGCCCGTCCGAGGCTCCAGCTGCCACGGGAGGAGCGGGATCGTGCCCGACGGTCGCTCGCGGGCCTGCCTCGACCCGTCCTCGGAGTCGTCCCGGGAGGCAGCAAGCTCCCGAAGCGCTGGCCCGCGGCCGCCTTCGTCGAGGCACTCGAACGACTGTCGTCGACCTTCGGATCCTGCGTCCTCTTCGGCGGACCGGACGAGAAGGAGCTCCTCGGGGAGATCCGGGAGGGCGTCCGGGCCTCGGGAGGCATGCCGACGCTCGACCTGCAGGAGAGCCACCACGGCCTCGACGAACTCCGCGGCCTCGTCGCCGCCTGCGACGTCCTGCTCGCCAACGACACCGGCCCCCGCCACCTGGCGATCGCCACGGGCGTGCCGACGGTCTCCCTCTTCGGACCGACCGACCACCGCTGGACGCTGATCCCGGGGGCGGACGAACGGCTCCTCCTTGCGGAGCCGTTCCTCGACGAGGCGCACGTCGCCGACCGCCACCCCGACGCCTGCCGGATCGACCGCATCGCGGTGGGAGACGTCGTCCACGCCTGCCGGGCCGCCCTCGGATCACGGGTATCTTCCGGGTCGTGAACGAAGCCGCCACTCATTTCGGATGGTTCTGGTGGACGGCCGCGGCCGTCTCCTTCCTGCTCGGAAGCACGCCTTTCGGTGTCCTGATCGCCCGCTCGAAGGGGGTGGACATCCGCGCCGTCGGCTCGGGGAATCCCGGCGCCACCAACGTCGGCCGAGTCCTCGGGAAGCGCTTCGGCATCGCCTGCTTCCTCCTCGACGCCTGCAAGGGCGCCGCCCCGGTCCTGATCGCGGGCTGGCTCGCCGGCGTGCTCGGGTCGGGTGCGGCGGAGATGAACGCCGCCGCCGCATGGGGCTGGCTGCTCGTCGCGATCGCCGCGATCCTCGGTCACTGCTTCAGTCCCCTCCTGGGGTTCCGCGGCGGCAAGGGAGTCGCCACCGGATTCGGCGCCGTCGTCTCGATGTGGCCGGTCCTGACCATTCCGGCCCTGGTGGGTTTCGCGATCTGGGCCGGGGTGCTCCTGGTCACGAGGACGATGTCGCTGGCGAGTCTTGCCGGCGCGATCGTCCTTCCCGTCATGGTCTTCGTGATGGCCGTGCTGCCCGGGACGCCGAGCGCCTCGCTCGCGGGATCCATCCCGTTCCTGGTGGTGACGCTGGCCGTCGCCGGGCTGATCGTGTTCCGACACCGGTCGAATCTCGCCGGGCTCAGGGCCGCCCGCCGCGCCGCGAGCCCGAACCGCCAGGGCTAGGGACCGTCACTCGGGCGATTCCCGCTCGATGACCAGGGCGATCGGCACGATCACCGGCCCCTCGACCAGGCCGATGGATCGCTCGGCGTTCTCGCGGTCCGACCAGCTCTCCCACGCATCCCCGCTTCGATCCAGGTCCAGGCGCTCGTCCGACGGCACCAGTCGCGGCCCGCCTCCATCCTCCGCGGCGATCCGACCGAGTTCCGCGAGGAGGGTCGGCACCAGGTCGCGATCGGTCACGAGCAGGTGGGTGAAGCCCTTCGCGGCCATCGATCGACGAAGATCCTCGTTCGCGATCCCGGTCGAGACGCCCACGATCGGCGCCGGCTGCCCACCGAGGGCGTCCGCTTCCGTGGCGTCGAGATTGCGCAGCAGGACCGACTCTCGTTCGACGACCTTCATCGCGAGGAGCGTCTCGGCCCGGGAGATCTCCTCGAGGTCCGAAACCGGAATGACGAGCGCGAAGCCGGCGAGCGACGAGGATTCCGGGGCATTCGCGCCCGCCGGCACGGCGCCCCCACGACCCCCGGCCCCGAACCAGCCCCGATCCAGCCCGAGGACGAGCAGGAGTGCGAGCCCGGCGAGGATCGCCGCGCCGATCACGACGGTCCTTCGACCACCGCGACGACGACGACGAGCCATCGAGGCGAGCGACCGCTCCATGAACTCCGTCGGTTCGGCCCCCGCCTGGGCGAAGTTGGAATCGGCGACGAGCTCGCCTCGCGCGAACCGGGCACGCACCGGGGCGAGAAGATCGCGGCCGGGCACCACTTCGCCGGTGGTCCGGAGGAGACGATGATCCTCCTGCATCCGCAGGAGGCGCATCGCGGCCAGCGGGTCGCGCGTCTCGAGACGAGCGAGGAACCCCGAGGACTCGTCCTCGGTCATGGTTCCCTCGACGAATCGCAGGAGTTCGTTCGAGTCCTCGTCCGCCAGGGCCGCGAGCTCGGCGGAGCCGCCGAAGAGCTCGAGCATCTCGGCCTCGGCGTCGCGCGAGGATGGGCGACGGGCGGAGGCCTCGGGACCCTGGTCGTTCCGGGGTTCCGCGTCGTTGGGAGGGTTCTGGCCTTCTTCGTCGCTCAACGTCGAATCGCCTGCCGGGACCTCGATGGGACTTCTCGTCCGACCTGGGACGATATTCGACCGGGCGACCGTGGAACGATCGGCGGGGCGGAACTCGGTTGGGTGAGGGTCAGCTGGGCCGACCGTGCCCGAGACCTTCGAGGCTGTACCTCAGGGCGGCGCGGGCGCGGAAGAGTCGACTCTTGACGGTCCCGATCGGCGTCCCGAGGACCTCGGCGATGTCGGCGTAATCGAGCCCCTGCAGGTCGCGGAGGACGATGATGGCCCGAGCCTGCAGGTCGAGCTCCCCGAGTGCGGAGACCACGTCCCGACGGAGGGTCGACTCCGCCAGTCGCTCGATCGGCGAGGCCGCCGAGCGTCCCTGGGTCAGCTCGTGGTCGCCTTCCGGAAGACGAGCGTGCCTCCGGAGCTTCTCGCGACGGAGGTGGGTGTAGACGCAGTTCAGCGTGATCCGGATGCTCCAGGTCGTGAACTTCGCCCGGGCATCGAAGCCGGGAAGGCCCTCGTAGACCCGAAGCAATGCATCCTGGGCGACGTCGGCGGCCGGCTCGGGTCGGCCGAGCATCCGCAGGCAGAGTCCGTAGACCCGTGGCTGGATCCGGCGGAACAGGGCGTCGAGCGCGGCGTTCGAACCCCCCTGCCACGCGTTGATGAGCTCCAGGTCCGGATCGACCTCGGGCGTCTCGGTGCCTCGAACCGCGCCGAGCACGCCCGACATTCCGGGATCGGGGTCGAGCGCCGCATGCGTGCCGCTGGCCGCGTTCACCAGGTAGGAGCGCGAGACTCCCGGACCGGTGGACCGGTCTTCCTGGCGATCTGCTCTGAGGGAGTCACTCATGGCACGTCCAACGCTGCGAAGGGACCTTGGGGGTTTCGGCCTGCCGATGCCCCCGGATTCCGACCCGGTACCATTGCCACGGTACGACCGACCCCCACAGGGTGTTCCAGAAACCACTCGAGACCAGCGAAAGGCAGCGATGGCCGGCACCGAGAGCCCTTCCAGCCCCTCAAACGTCCCATACCTCGGGTATCGATCCCCGCTCGAGACGAGGAACGCCTCCGCCGAGATGCGGGGCATCTTCTCCGAGTCGAGGAAGTTCGGCACCTGGAGGCGGATCTGGGTCGCCCTTGCCGAGGCCCAGCAGTCGCTCGGCCTCGACATCACGGACGAGCAGATCGAGGGCATGAAGGCCGCGGTCGACCAGATCGACTTCGAGGCGGCCGCGGGCCACGAGGCCCCCGTGCGACACGACGTGATGGCCCATGTCCATGCGTTCGGGGACCAGGTCCCCGAAGCCGCGGGGATCATCCATCTCGGGGCCACCAGCCAGGACGTGGTGTGCAACGCCGATCTCCTGATCCAGCACGACGCGCTCGGACTGCTGAACGGCAAGATCGCCCGGGTGATCGATCGCCTCGCGACCTTCGCCTCCAGCCATCGAGACCTGCCGACCCTCGGATACACCCACTACCAGCCGGCCCAGCCCACCACCGTCGGGAAGCGGGCCACGCTCTGGGCCCAGGACCTCGTCATCGCGCTGGAGGAGCTGGAACGACTTCGCGACGACATGCGGCTTCGTGGCATGCGAGGCGCGACCGGTACCCAGGCGTCCTTCCTCGGCCTGCTCGGAAGGGATCCGGAGCAGCCGGCGGCGCTCGAACGAGCGGTGGCGGAGAGGCTCGGCTGGGACCCCGACCGGACGTGGTCCGTCTGCGGCCAGACCTACCCGCGGCTCGCGGACGCCCGACTGCTCTCCAGCCTCGCGCTGGCCGCCTCGGCGATCCACAAGTGCTGCAACGACCTTCGGCTCCTCGCGAACCTCCGGGAGGTCGAGGAACCGTTCGAGAAGAACCAGATCGGCTCGAGCGCGATGGCGTACAAGCGGAATCCGATGCGATGCGAACGAGCGACCGGGCTCGCTCGATTCGTGATCAACCTGGTCGGCAACGGCTACGACACCGCCTCGACCCAGTGGTTCGAACGAACCCTCGACGATTCGGCCAATCGGCGGCTCGCCATCCCCGAGGCGTTCCTGGCCCTCGACGGCTGCCTCGACATCATGGAGAACGTCACCGGAGGCCTGATCGTCCACCGACGGGTGATCGAGGCCCACCTGCTCGAGGAGCTCCCGTTCATGGCCACCGAGGACATCATGCTGGAGGCCGCCCGACTCGGCGGGGATCGCCAGCACCTCCACGAGGTGATCCGGCAGGCCAGCCTCGAGGCGGCCCGCGCGATCAAGGAGGAGGGACGCCCCAACGACCTTCTCGAGCGGCTCCGCGAGCGGCCGGAGTTCGACGGCCTCGCCCTCGACGAGATCCTCGACCCGAGTCGATTCGTCGGCCTGGCCCCGGCACAGGTCGATCGATTCGTCGCAGAGATCGTCGAACCGATCCGCCGGCGGCATGCCGACGCCCTCGAGGGCCGATCGGAGCTCCGGGTCTGAGCACGACCCCGGCGGAACGGCCTCGAGATCGAGAAAATCGCCCTCCAAGGGCTCTCAGGGGGCACTTTGGTGAATTTTCGCGATCAGGCGCCGTTCCTTCGCGAACTTGGCCGCTTCTTGCCGCCATAAAGCCTTGAGAGACGGCCCAGGACGGCGAGTTGTGGACCCACCGACCCCCGTTTGTGGGCCAGCAGGGCTGTTCCAGACGATAACCTGAGCTGAGACCTGAAGCATCCGCCCGCGTCCCCAGAGAAGCCTCCGGATGAGGCATCGAGGAGCGGGCCTGACAAAGGAGCCCCCATGGAAGCCTATGAGCAGCTTCGCCGCCTTGTCGATTCCTGTACCGACGACGTCCAGAAGGCGGCGGGCGGAAACAAGGCCGCCGGAACCCGGGTTCGCAAGGTGATGCAGGAAGTCAGGGAGACCGCGAAGCAGCTGCGAGCGGACATCCTCGACGCGCAGAAGTCCGACTGAGGACGAGCCCTCACATCTGAAACGGATGAACACGCCGCATCCCGCACGGGGTGCGGCGTGTTGGTCCCAGCCCGGGCACATCCAACCGCCCAGGAACGGAGCACGCCGTGCCCGCAGCCCCGATCATCGACATCTCGGACCTCGACTTCGAGAACCCCAAGGCCGGCCAGGAGACGATCGAGAGGATCAATCCCCACCGAGGCCACATGCGACACCTCGATGCGGTCGCCCGCTGGGATCGAAAGCAGGGCGTCGGCTGGAAGAAAGTCCACGAGGA
>JAYZBK010000032.1:0-16287 GCA_036339295.1 Planctomycetota bacterium | reverse complement strand
TCGGCTCGCGCCTCGGCCTCCACCGCCCTCGCTTCCGCCGCGGCGGCCCTCGCCGACTCGCTGGCGATCCGGTTCGCGAGACGTCGGATGCCCTGGGAGGAATCCGGGTCGACGCTGAGGCCCTTCCACCATCGACTCCAGTCGTCGGGCGTCATGCGGCCCGACATGTTCGACCACCGCCGGAGCGCGGCGTCGATCGCGAGCCGTTCGGCTTCCGGAAGCCCGTCGGACTGGATCAACTCCACGAGCGTCGCCGGCACGATCGGGTCGCCGAGTCCGCCGAGGAGGGAGACGAGCCGAAGCCGTGCGGCCGGCTCCCGGGCCTGCTCCAGGCGATCGACGACGATGCCGACCTCGCTGGGACCGATGCCCCCGAGCGCCGATGCCGTCGCATCGGCCTCGAAGACGCCTTCGGCCACCAGCGTGGACACGAGTTCGAGCACGCCCGACGACACCGGTCGGTTGGCCCGGACGCCGTCGAGGACCAGGCTCCCGAGCGCGGGGTCGTCCGACCTCGCCACGACCTCGAGCGCGTCGACCGATTCCTCCGAAGCCATCGCGGCAAGACGTTCCGCCGCTTCCCGGCGGAAGGATGTCGGGTCCGAGGGGTCGAGGAGGAGTTCGAGCAGGAAGCCGGTCTCGTCGCCGCCCGAGGGCGCGGCGATCCCCGCGGTGGTGCCCGCCGGGAGGACGCCTGAAGCGAGCCCAGGGACCACCAGCAGCAGGCTCGCGACCGCCGCCGCGAGAGCCGACCGACCGGGAGAGGTCCTCGCCCGGGAGGCGTCGTCCGAGAATAGGGGGTTCAGACCGCGCATCATGGTGTTGGAAGGATCGACAGGTTGGCCTTCGGCGCTCGGAGAATCGAGCCTTTGTCCGACGACACGGATATCCTACGTCAGCCGCTCCCGGAGTCGGCGAGGAACCCCATCAGCGAGCGGAAGACCGTGCACGACTGGGACCAGGCCGAGGAATTCGTGGCTCGGGCCGAGCAACTCATGCTCCTCGGACGAGGACTCGAGGCCGAGCAGGCGCTTCGACAGGCGATCGAGATCGATCCGAGTCGCGGTGAGTGGCACGTCGCGCTGGCGGGGGTCCTCGAGTCGCTCGATCGCCTCGAGGAGGCGCTCGCCTCGATGCGGCAGGCGGCGATCCTCCTTCCGGACGAGCCCGGTCCCCTCTCCGCCATCGCCGAGTTCTGCCTTCGACTCCAGCGACTCCCCGAGGCGCTCGAGTTCGCGGAACGCGCGGCGGAGGTCGGCGAGATCGACGAACGCTGCCACGCGGTGCGGATCGCCGTCCTTCACCAGCTCGATCGGCACGACGAGGCGGAACTCGTCTACTTCGAGGCCCAGCAGAACTACGAGGAGATGCCGTTCTGCCTCGTGGCGATGGGCGATCTCAAGGCGGACCAGGAGGAGTTCGATCGAGCCAGCTGGTGCTACCGCGAGGCGATGAGGCAGTCGCCGAGGATGCCGGGCATCCGATCGCGCATCGCCGCCCTGCTCGCGGAGAGCGGTCGCCCGGAGCGAGCGCTGCAGCTTCATCTCGCGGAACTCCGGGAGAACCCGGCGTCCATCGACAGCCTTCTCGCCGCCGGACGCCTGCTCGTGGTCCTCAACCGCAAGATCGAGGCGATCGACCGCTTCAAGCGGGTGCTCGAGATCGAACCCGCGAACATCCGGGCCCACTGGGAACTCGGGCTGACGGCCCTCTCGATGGGCCGATTCGACGACGCCCGCATGGAGTTCGAGGTCGTGCGGCGACTCGATCCCGAGACCCCGCTCGTCCGCCGTCGACTCGCGGAGGCCCTCCTCGGGGTCGGGCGGGTGGAGGACGCACGCCGCCAGCTCCACGAGGCGATTCTCAGGATCGCCGACGAGGAACCGCCCGAGGAGCTGAGGCTCATGGCCGGGCTCCTGATGCAGGTCGATCTCCTCGACGAGGCGAAGCCGATCCTCGAACGGCTCGTGGACCGCGAGCCGGAGGATCTCGAGACGCAGCGACGTCTCGCGGCCTGCCGCTATCGACTCGGGGACCGCGTCGGTGGCGTCGCCATCTCGAGGCGGATCCTTCGACGCGATCCGGGTTGCATCCGGAGCCTGCACAACCTCGCACTCGCCGCACTCGAGGACCGGCGCTTCGTCACCTGCTTCAACTGGCTTCGCAGGGGGCTGTCGGTCGACCCGACCGATCGAGGCCTCCGACGACTTCGCAGCCGGCTCTACACGCTCTGGGCATGGACCTGGACTGTCGACCTTCCGAGGACGATGGCACGCAGGATCACCCGACGATGGAAGGCCGACCCCGAGTCCTGAGACGCCCGCCTCGCGGCGACCGACGCCACCACGCCCGAGCATGGACCAAGAGAAGAAGGCCCGACCGATCGGTCGGGCCTTCCTCATGTCGATCGAGGTCACCCCGACGAGGCGGAGTGATCGGGATGCCGTCTCAGAGCGTTGCGCTGGTGTACGGAAGGAGCGCCATGTAGCGGGCTCGCTTGATCGCCTGCGCCACCCGACGCTGCTCGCGGGCCGAGGCCCCGAGACGCTTGCGGGTGTAGATCTTGCCGTTCGGGGTCATCAGGCGACGAAGGGCGTCCACCGACTTGTGGTCGATGTATTCCTTGCCGTCGGAACCGGTCCGAAGCGGGATGGTGGGGGCTGCCTGGAACTGGGACATGGGTCGTGATTCCGGTTGTGTTCGGGCGTCGAGGACGCACGAGCGGGTGTCGCGAATGCCGGCTCTCCGGCAGCCGCCACGGGTCCGGCCCCGAGGCGGCGACGAATCGGGGATCCTACAGTTTCCTCGCAGCCGGGACAAGTTCCTTGCAACGCCGTTCGGGTTTGATGAAGATGACGAACAGGCCCTCTCCCTCCCACGTTCAGGGAGGGCGACCTCCCGGGCTTCCCGGCGTCGGAACGGGCCCCGACCGTGCTCCGGGAGGCGACAATCGAAGAGCCGACCGATCCTGTCCCGGCCCGCGAGGGCCGGCGGAACTTCTCGGACGCTTCGATCCCGTGCCACACGCGCCCCCCCCACCCCTCGGCGGAAACACCGGCGACCTGGGCGACGACCAGGTCCGACTTCGTCGGACCTACGCGAGGGAGATCCTCGCGTGCGGAGCGGTCCCGGTCGCCCTCCCGCCGATGCCCGGAACGGCCGCCGAGGTCGTCGCGAGGCTGGACGCGGTGGTCTTCACCGGGGGTGACGATCCGGACACTCGACCGTTCGGCGAGCCCGTGCACGCCAGCGCGACGCTGGTCGATCCCGACCGGCAGGCGTTCGAACTGGAGCTGCTCGAGCACCTGCGCGACGAGACCCCCGACCTGCCGGTCCTGGCGATCTGCCTCGGCATGCAGCTGATGGGGCTGCACGAGGGCGGCCGGCTCGACCAGCACCTTCCCGACACCCTGGCGACCGCGGCGGGGCACTGGAATGGTGCGGTGCATCGAGTCGAGGGCCCGGACTACTCCGGGGAGGTCTACAGCCACCATCGACAGGCACTCGCCGATGCCGGGAGTCTCGCGGTCGAGGCCGTGTCGGAGGACGGCGTGATCGAGGCCGTCCGAGCGCCCGGTCGCCGGCACGCGGTCGGCGTCCAGTGGCATCCGGAACGCACCGCCGACCCGTCGGTCGGCCGGGCCCTCTTCGAGGACCTCGTCTCCATGGCCCGGGGCGATCGCTCGTGACCTCGCCCGATTCCATGGCGACCGCGCCTCGAAGGAGCCGCTCCCGGGGCTCGGGGAGTTCCGATAGCAACCGGTTCCCGGGCCCGGGATTTCGACTCGTCCGGTTGGGCAGGAATCGCCGCGACCCGGTGCTAGACTCGGCTCGGAGCGGTTTCGAGATGACGGCGGACGATCCCAACCTGGTCGACGGCGATACCGGCTGCAATCGGTACGTGGTCCTGCTGGCCGCGGGCGACCGCCTGCCCCAGCCCATCAAGGAGATCCTGGTCGACCGATCCGAGCCCGATCGCGCGTTCGAGACGGCCGATCATCCGCTCAAGGCCATCGCCCTGCTCTCGAGGCTCGAACGGGAGCGACGGCTCCAGGCCCGCTGGGAGCTGGGCGAGCAGACCGTCCTCATCGTCGCCAATCGGGACTCCTGGGGCGACCTCGAGTCCCTCTTCGACGCCACGCGGGAGAAGATGCCCTCGGTCGACATCTGGGTCTGCGCCGAACGGGTGGCGATCCAGATCTACGCCGGCGAGACGTCCCACGACCTCGCCGAGATCGACGACGCCATGCTGGCCGAGGATCCGCCGCCTCCCGCGGAGACGCTCGACGAGGCGATCCTGGGCCGGGACCGAGCGGACGAGGAGGACGGGGCGGAGGAGCGGACGACCCTCACCGACGAGGAGATGCGGGAGCTCCTCGACGCGTTCGAGGACCGGGACGAGGACGACCCGGGTCGCGGAGGCGATCGCGGATGAGTCGCACCGACCCCGGCCTCGACCCGAGTCGTGGGAGCGTCGCCTCCCGAGTGCTCGTGGTGCGCAGCGGCAACGAGAACCTCGACACGTTCGAGATCCTCGAGCAGATCGAGCAGGTCGACGTCGTGGTCGAGGACGACATCTACGAGGCGGTGGCGACGGTCGGACTCGCCGGACCCGATGAAGCCGTCGGAACGGTCCTCGTTCCCGTCACGATCCCCGAGTACTCGGCCGCCCGCGTCGTCGAGGCGTTCGCCACGGTCGACTCGAGGGTCCGGCTGGTGCTGCTGGTGCCCAGCGGGCGCGTCGACGCGATCGAGACCGCCCTCGATGCCGGATTCGACGACGCGATCGAACTGCCCACGACCCCGCGGAGGCTTCGACTCGCCATCGGCATCGAGTCGAACCCGCTCGCGCCGCGTCGAACCGTCGAACTCGAGTCCCCGCTGGGTCGGCCCGGCGGCTTCGAACGGGAGGACGCGTCGCGGTCGTCGATGCCCGCTTCCGACCCGACTCGCCGGCGAGGCGAATCCCCCGCCCGACCCCCTGCGGGGTACGTGCCCGAGCCGCCCTCCGAGTCCCCGTCGGGCCTGCCGGAGGAGGAACTTCCCACGATCGAGCGGGCGGAACGACTCGGCGACGTCGACCTCGTCCTCTCGATCCTCGACAACGACGGTTCCCTGCGCGGGACGAGCCTCGCCATGATCCGGGCGCACCTCGGCACGGGGGACGTCCACCTCCTGCTTCCCGACGAGTCCTTCGAGGGGGACCGCCGGACGATCGCGCGGATCCACCTCGACGAACACCACGTCGGCTCGCTGGCCTCGACCACCGTGGGCCTCGAGGATCTTCGGCGGTGGGCCGACTGGCTCGGGACCTGGATGGACCTCGAACGACGCATGCGTCATCTCGAGCACCTGACGGAGACGGACGAACTCACCAGCGCGGGGAATCGACGCGCGTTCGAGAGGATCCTGTCCGAGACGCTCGAGACCGCCCGCAACGAGCGACGCCTGATCTCGCTCATGGTCTTCGACATCGACAACTTCAAGACGTACAACGACCTGTACGGACACGAGGCCGGCGACGAGGTGCTCCGCCAGACGGTCGACCTGCTCCGGTGCACGATCCGACGAGGCGACCACGTGTTCCGCATCGGCGGCGACGAGTTCGTGGTCATCTTCAGCGATCCCGGGGGCCCGCGGAACGAACGCTCGGCCCCTCCGGAATCCGTCGAGGACATCGCCCATCGATTCCAGGCCAAGGTGTGCGAACTGAGGTTCCCGCAGCTGGGACTCCACGCGGAGGGCTCGCTGAGCATCTCGGCCGGACTGGCCACCTTCCCGTGGGACGGCCATGACGGCCCGACGCTCCTGCGGCACGCCGATCGACTGGCGATGGAGTCGAAGCGGAACGGCAAGAACGCGATCCGCTTCGGACCCGACGCCCGCGATCGATGTCGACCGGACGACGACGCGACCCCCGATCCGGACCGGCCGTGAGAACCAGGGGCCGAGACGTCGCCGGCGACGATCGGCCCGTCGTCGTGGTGTCCGACCTCCACCTCGGGCGTCGTGGCATGGTCGAGACGGCGGACGAGCTGTCTCCCCTCGTCGAGTCCGCCTCCGCCCTCGTGGTGAACGGCGATCTCGCGGAGCTCCTCATGAACCGCTGGGCGGACGCCGCCCGACGCGAGCTCGACCGGCTCCGGGATCGGTGCGCCGCCGCGGGCACCCGGCTCGTCGTCCTCGCGGGGAACCACGATCCGACGCTCACGGACCGACGTCATCTCCTGCTCGCCGACGAGCGCGTGCTGCTGACGCACGGCGATGCGGTGCACGAGGCGCTCGCCCCATGGTCGGACGCGGCGGACGTCATCCGCGATCGACATCGCGCGGTCATGGCATCGCTCCCCGAGTCGCGTCGCGATTCGATCGAAGGGATCTTCGAGGCCTGTCGCGAGGCCGCGCTCGCGGAGTGCGAGGCCGAAGGCGACCTCGGTCCCGCGACCACGCCGCTGGGGGCCCTGGCGAAGCCGTGGAAGGTCGCGAGGATCCTCTCGTTCTGGTGGGCCCAGCCGCGGTTGCTCGATCGACTCGCCGAAAGGCACTTCCCGACCGCGCGGATCGTGATCTCCGGTCACTCGCACCGGGCCGGCGTCAAGCGCGTCGGTCGACGCACGATCATCAACACCGGCTGCTTCGGGGTGCCCGGGCCCGCGCTCGCGGCCGTCCTCGATCGCGAGGGGCTCGTGGTCCGACGGGTCGAACGACGCGGTCGGGGTCGGGAACGAAGGTGGTCGCTCGACGACGTGGCGATCCACCGGGAACCCGGGATCGTGGTCGATCGACGCGAGCTTCCCGACGGTCCGGAACCTCTGCGCGCCTCCGCCTAGGCCCGGGACTAGGCCGGGGTCTCGCCGGTGCCCGACGTGATGCGACGCGCGATCCCGGCGGCGATGCCCACCTGTCCGCGATCGATCCCGGTCTCCCAGCCCTGCTGGTCGAGAAGGTCGAGGAGGTCCTCCGTCGCGAGGTTGCCCGCGGCCCCGGGGGCGTAGGGGCAGCCCCCCAGGCCGGCGCAACTCGAGTCGAACCGTCGAATGCCCAGCTCGAGCGCCCGGGCGGCGCATTCGACCGCCCGCCCGTTCGTGTCGTGGAGATGCAGGTCGAGCTCCTCGACCGCCACCACGCCATCGAGCGACTGGAGAAGTCGATCCAGGTCGTCGGGCACGGCCACCCCGAGGGTCTCCCCCAACGCGATCTCGATGCGGCCCTCGGTGGCCTCGAGAAGTCGCTCGACGGTCGCGCGGACCGCGTCCGGGGCGACCTCGCCGTCGTACGGGCAGCGGATCACGCAGGAGACGTAGCCCCGAAGCGGGAGCGACCCCGCCTCGGCCGCCTCGAAGACCGGGCGGAATCGATCGATCGACTCGGCGATCGACGCGTTCAGGTTCCGGCGACAGAAGCCCTCGCTCGCGGCGGTGAAGACCGCGAGCTTCCCCGCCCCGGCCGACAGGGCCCGTTCGAGGCCCCGCTCGTTGGGGACCAGCGCCGAGTAGGTGGTGCCGGGCCGTCGGCGGATTCCCGCGAAGACCTCCGCGGCATCGGCGAGCTGCGGGACCCACTTCGGACTGACGAAGCTGGACGTCTCGATCTCCGGGAACCCCGCATCGGAGAGGGCGTCGACCAGCGCGATCTTCGCCTCGAGCGGGACGATCGCCTGCTCGTTCTGGAGTCCGTCGCGCGGTCCGACCTCGGTGACGCGGACATGTCGGTCGGCCGGGTTCACGATCGGGTCCCCGATTCGGATCCCTCGGTCTCGGATCGCTCGGATTCGACCCGCCGCTTCTCCTCCCGCGTGGCATGCACGAGGAGCCACGAGACGAACGCGATCACCAGCAGGGTGAGCACCCCGCCGGCCACGAACAGGACGATCTCCGCGGTCGGAGCGAGGGTGCCGGTCTCGGGCTCGATCGTCACGAGGCCTCCTCGGCCGGCGGCTCGAGGTCGAGACCCGTGACCATCGCGGCGGCGACCTCGCCCTCGGCATTCACCGTCACCCGGGTGCCGGGCGCGACGTGGCTCGACCGAAGCGTGGCGAGCGCGATCGGCGCCGCGCCCCGCATCGGCGAGATCGTGCTCGAGGTCACGGAACCGACCTGGTCCTCGAGACCTCGTTCGGCATCGAACACCTGGGCCCCGGCGACGGGCAGGGCGTCGCCGTCGGGCCGGATGCCGACCACCCGTCGCTTCCCCACGCCGCCGGCCCGGCTCTCCATCCGGGCGACGACCTCCTGGCCGGGATAGCAGCCCTTCCGGAAGTCGACCCGGCGCCCGACGAGACCGGTCTCGTGCGGCAGGCTGTCCGGACCGAAGTCGAGATGGAAGATCGGGGATCCGTTCTCGATCCGTGCGATGTTGTAGGCGTTCCAGCCGATGGGTCGGACCGGCCGTCGGCCCGGCGCCGGCGAGGCGATCATCCGCTCCCACGCGTCCTCCGCCCGGACCCGCGCGAGCAGCAGCCCGATGCCGGGCTCGCCCACCGTCGAGGCGCCGCCGGGGTCGAGCGCGAACGCGGTGTCCGTCCCCGCCTCGGTCTCGACGTCGACCACCCCGCCTCCGATCACCGGCTTCCCGAGCAGATGCTCGATCGTCGCGGGAGCGTCCGGCCCGACGCAGTCGATCCGGTGATGAGTCTCGGAGAGATCCGCGATCTCGACGTCCTCGGCGAAGACGAACTCCTCGAGGATCGCGACGACGGCCTTCACGTCGGTCCGGTCGACGTCCATGAGCACGCGGTCGGCAGTGGCGACCAGCAGGGCGTCCGCGAGGATCCTCCCCTTCCGGTCCAGCACGAACGCCTCGACCACGCCACCCTCCGGGGCGACCTTGTTGGTGACCAGCCGATCGACGAGATCGACCGCGTCCGATCCGGAGACGCGGACCACCGCCCGGTCGGGGCGATCCATGAGGGCGACCCCGCGGCGGATCGCGGCGTACTCGCCCTCGAGCTCCCCGTAGTCGAGGACGACCTCGCAGGCCGGCTCCGAACCGTCGGAGACCATGCCCCAGGCGACGGTCTCGACCTCGGCCGACGACGTCGCCGCGGAGCGGTCGACGTCGTCTCCCCGCACCTCCCCGGCCCGGGCGGCGTGGCGAAGGCGATGCTCGAGCTGGCGGTCGATCACGCGTCGGTGGGCTTCTGAGAGTGGGGATTCGTACATGGTCGCTCCGGGGTCGCAATGATAGGCGGACGCACCGAGACCGTCCCCGGTCCCGGTCGCTACCCTGAGGTCGGCCGGGCGACCCCGTGCCCCGCCTTCGAACCCGAACCATGGAGCCTCCGAGATGAACGTCGATCTGCTCAAGCGTCTGTGCGAGATCCCCGGAATCCCCGGCCGCGAGGAGCGGGTCCGGGAGTGCATCGAGCAGGAGATCGACGGGTTGTTCGACGAGCTCGAGGTGGATCCGCTGGGCAACCTGCTCGCCACGCGGAAGGCCACCCGCAAGCGACGGGGACGTGGCGCCGCGAGCACGGTCCTGATCGCGGCCCACATGGACGAGATCGGCTTCTACGTCCGGCACATCGACGACGACGGCTTCCTCTGGGTCAATCCGGCGGGCGGATTCGACACCCGCAACCTCTTCTCTCGGCGGGTGCTGGTCTGCACCGGCAAGGGCGATCTGGAGGGCGTGATGAACCCCGGCGGCAAGCCGATCCACATCTCCGACGCGAACGAGCGGAACCGGGTCCCGGGCGTCGAGGAGTTCTTCATCGACCTCGGCATGCCCGCCGACAAGGTCGCCAAGACCGTGAAGGTGGGCGACTTCGTGGTGATGCACGAGCCGTTCCTCGAGCAGCCCGAGACCGTCGTCTCCAAGGCGCTCGACAACCGCTTCGCCTGCTGGACCGCGATCGAGGCCGTTCGGAAGCTCGACCGCGCCCGCAACGCGGCGGCGCGACACGCCGTCGACATCGTCGTGGCCTTCACCGTGCAGGAGGAGGTCGGACTTCGCGGGGCCATGACCGCCGCGAACCAGGTCGGAGCCGACTACGGCATCGGCCTCGACGTGACGCTCGCCTGCGACACCCCCGGCGTGAATGCGACCCAGCGGGTCTCCCGCCAGGGCGACGGCGCCGCGATCATGGTGCAGGACTCCTCGATGATCGCCGACCATGGACTCGTGGAGGAGTTCTGTGCGGTCGCCCGCAAGCACCGGATCGCGCACCAGCGGGTGATCCTGCCCCGGGGCGGCCAGGACGGCGGGGCCATCCAGCGATCGGGGGCCGGTGCCCGCTGCATCGCCCTGACCTCGGGCACCCGCTACATCCACACCGTGACCGAATCCATGAGGAAGTCCGACGCGGTCGCCACCGTGGATCTCCTCGCCGCCTGGCTCTCCCAGGCGAGCTGACTCGAAGCCCCGTCAGGCGAGCCGTTCGAGGACGAGCGCCGCCAGCCGGTCCGCGGCGTCGATCCCCGACCGTGGCACGGCGTCGCGGCGGCGATCGAGTTCGGCGGGATCCGAGAGGAGCCGCCGCAGCGCCTCGTCGAGGCGACGCGAGGCCACGTCCCCCGTCGACGGATCGTCGAGGATCTCGACGAGACCGAGCTCGGCCAGTGCCTCCGCGTTCCGGGCCTGGTGCCGGTCGGCATGCCAGGGGTACGGCAGGATGATCGCCGGCGTCCGGCTCTCGGAGATCTCGGCGACCGAGCTCGCGCCTCCCCGGCTGATCGCAAGGTCGGCGGCGGTCCACGCCAGGCCCATGCCCTCGAGGAACGGCCGCACGGTCGCGGGAACCGCGGCGTCGCGGTACGCCGCCTCGAGTCGTTCGATCCCGCCGCCCGCGAGGTGGCTCACCTGCCAACCGGCAAGACCGTCGGCGGCGGTCCGGGCGAAGTCGGCGATGAATTCGTCGATCGATCGCGCCCCCTGCGAGGCGCCGGTCACGAGCAGGGTTCGCCGGTCGGGGTCGAGCCCCAGCGCGGTCCGGGCGTCGGCCGGCGAGCCCGCCGGCAGCGAGGCGCGTCGCAGGGGCACGCCGACCGGCGGTTGATCGAGCCGCAGGTCCGCGGGCACCGCGGAGAAGACCCGGTCCGCCCGCCGGGCGACGAACCGGTTGGCTCGCCCCACCACCGCGTCGAGGTTCACGAGATCGACCGGCACCCGCCGACGAGATGCCTCGAGCACCGCGGGCGGGCAGACGAAGCCTCCGAGGGCGACCACGCGTCGTGGTCCGTCGGACTCCGCGAGGGCATGCCCGAAGATCCGTCGGGTCGCCCGCCACCCTCGAAGGAACCGCCAGGCCTCGATCGGTCGCCGCGAGGGACTTCGGGCGGGCGTCGGGATCGCGGTCCAGTCGCCGGGATCGAGCAACCGCCGATCGACGGGGCGATCCGAGCAGGTGAATCGGATGTCCAGGTGGGGATCCCGCTCCCGGAGTCGCTCGGCGATCGCGATGCCCGGACCGACGGTTCCCCCGGTCCCGCCCCCGACGAAGTGGACGACCCGACGGGCCATCACCCCTTCCCGAACGCCGGAACACCCGCCTCGGTCGCAGGGTCGACGGCCTCCTCGAGTTCATCGACGACCAGGCCCGCCCGGCGGCTCACCACCCAGGCGCGTCGGTCCATCGAGATCACGAGCCCGAGACAGAACGCCGAGAGGATCCATCCCGTCCCCCCCTGGCTCACCAGGGGGAGCGCGATGCCCTTGGTCGGGGCGAGCCCCGTCACGACGGCGACGTTGATGACCGCCTGGAGGCCGAAGGTCAGGAGGATCCCGAAGCCGTAGAGCCGGGAGAACGCCGGAACCGCCTCGCGGGCGAGCGACTCGTCACTCGCCGCCGGCGACGAGCGACCGGTGACGATGGCCATGCCGGCCCAGAGGATGCCCACGAGCGCCCCGATGACCAGGGCGGCGCCGAAGAAGCCGAGCTCCTCGCAGATGATCGCGAAGATGAAGTCGGTGTGATCGAAGGGCAGGTAGTCGAACTTCTGGAGCGAGTTGCCGAGTCCTCGGCCGCCGAAGCCGCCACCGGCGATCGCGCCCATCGACTGGATCAGCTGGTAGGAGGCGTCGCCCGCGTTGACCTCGTCGAACGGGGACAGGAAGGCGGTGATCCGCCGCTGCCGGTATTCCTCCATCATCACGAAGCCGACGAAGGCGAGTCCCCCGATCGGGGCGAGCGCACCGACGTGGACGAACCGGGCTCCCGCGACGAGCAGCATCGTGGTGCAGACGAGCATCACGAGCACGGCGGTCCCGAGATCCTCCTTCGCGATCAGGGCACAGACCACGGCGACGAGCACGAGGGGCGGGAGGAGCCCCGTCAGGAACCGCCGCATCTCGTCGGCGTGCCTCACGCAGTGCCAGGCGACGATCGCGGGCAGCCCCCACTTGGCCACCTCGCTGGGCTGGAACTGGATTCCCCCCAGCTGGAGCCAGCGGACGGCCCCGTGGACCTCCACCCCCATCACCAGGGTGAGCGACTGCAGCACGAGGATGAACACCATCAGCCAGATCGCGGGCGAGGCAAGGCCCGTGAGGGCGGCCAGCCGCTCCACGGGGACGAGGGCCCCGATGGCGAGGGCGAGCATCGCCATCATGGCCATCCGGCCCTCCCGGCCCAGCAGGGTGTCGAGGACCTGCCGTCCGCCGAGATCGGACGCCCGGCTGGGTTCGGAGGCCGTGCCTTCCGCCCGCTCGGCCGAGGACCCGCGATCCACGTACTGGTGGCGGCCGGTGTCCGGATCGACCTCGATCATCGCCCCCGCCCGCGCGAGGGGTCGCAGGCCGGCGGATGCGACCATCACCACCCCGAAGACGAAGAGGGTGAGGACCAGGACTCCGATGATCTGACCGGCACGCATGCATGGAGGTCATCGGCCCGTCGGAGGCCGGGGCTCCAGATCACGGGCGGGTCAGTCCTCGCGCATCCAGCCCTTTCGTCGCGAGATCACCATGTAGCCGCCGACGAGGACGGCGAGGGCGACACCCACGAGCACCAGTCCGACGAGCTCCTCCCGGCTGAACGGCATGATCCGGACTCCTGGTGATCGACCGGAACGGTGGAGGTCGGCCCGACCGTGCTACCCTCGGGCTCCGTCTCCCCCTCCACCGCAGCGGAGTCCGACCGTGTCCGACCGAACGGTATACCTCGAGACCTTCGGGTGTCAGATGAACGAGCTCGACAGCGAGCTCGTCCGTGGCCAGCTGGAGGCCCTCGGATACCGGTTCACGGAGGATCCGGGCCAGGCGTCGATCCTTCTCTACAACACCTGCAGCGTGCGGGAGCAGGCGGAGAACAAGGCGTTCAGCCGGATCGGACTCGCGGGCGTCCGGAAGCGCGAGGGCGAGGAGCTCCTCGTCGGCGTCCTCGGGTGCATGGCCGAACGCGACGGCACGGACATGCTCCGCCGGCATCCCCAGATCGACCTTCTCTGCGGCCCGGGCGAGCTCGACAAGCTTCCGCTCCTCATCGACAATGCCTCGCGAACGGCGAACGGCGAGGCGACGGGCCTCGAGCGAGTGGCCCTCGCGGGCAACACCTCCCGACGGTCGGCGGCCCTCTCGGCGGCGGCGGACGACCTCGAGTCCCTCGACCTGGGGCGGCTCTTCGATCCCGACAAGGCCGCGGGGCGGAGCCGATCGGCCTACGTCCGGATCACGCGGGGCTGCAACAAGTTCTGCACCTACTGCGTCGTGCCCCACACCCGCGGGGCGGAGATCCACCGGCCGCCCGACGGCATCGTCGAGGAATGCCGTCGACTGGCCGCCAGCGGGGTGCAGGAGATCACGCTGCTCGGGCAGACCGTGAATCACTACCGCTACACCCACGGGACGGCCCTCACCATCGACGGGGTCGAACGCCCCCAGGTCGGGCCGGGCCTCGCGGCGTTCCGGAACGAGGTGCTCGACGACCCCGACACGACCACCTTCGCGGGCCTCCTGGCCCGGATCCACGACGAGGTCCCCGAGCTGCCGAGGCTCCGGTTCCTCACGAGCTATCCCCGCGACTTCGGCGACGACGTCCTGGACGTCATGGCCGCCCGACCGCGGATCTGCCCCTACCTCCACGTTCCGGTGCAGAGTGGGTCGAACCGCATCCTGAAGCTCATGAACCGCGGCTACACGGTCGAGGAGTACCTCGATTTCATCGACCGGGTCCGGGATCGGCTCCCCGACGCCTGCATCGCCGGCGACATCATCGTCGGGTTCCCGACGGAGACCGACGAGGACTTCGAAGCCACGAAATCGCTCATGCGGCGGGTGCCGTTCAAGAACAACTTCATCTTCAAGTACTCCCCCCGCCCGGGCACGGTGGCGATCGACCGATTCCCGGACGACGTCCCGGACGAGGTGAAGCGGGCGAGGAACAACGAGCTGCTGGCCCTCCAGGCCGAGATCGGTGCCGACGTGCATGCGGGCTGGGTCGGTCGAGAGGTGGACGTCCTCGTCGAGCGCGTGACCGAACGGGCCCCGAGCCCCGCGGTCTCGGGAGCGGACGGCCGGGTCCGGCTCGGAACCGGGCTCGCTCCTGCCGGGTCGGCCTCGCCGAGCACCGCCACCTCGGGTCCCCGGGCGGTCCAGGTCAGTGGACGGACGCCGGGCGACCTCATCACGGTGTTCGAGGTCGACGACCTCGAGGCGGCCCGGGAGTCCGTGGGCTCGATCCGCCGGGTCGGGATCGAGTCCAGCGGGCCCCTCCTTCTCCGAGGCCGCCTGCTCGGGCCCTGAATTCGCACGTCAGGATCGACAAAATTCCGATAACCATCATGACCCGCCAGCAGGCGGATGGTGACGGAAACCCAGACCTCTCAGGCAGTTGAGATCGCCGATCAGCCCCCCAGGGGCTTCCGGTCGACGGAAGCCCCCGTGTCGATGGGGCAAAAACCGCCCGGATGCCGATCTGTCATTTGACTCGATCCGACTGGGTCGCATGTTTGCCGTAAGTGGGAGGGGATTCAGGCCGCCAACGGGGCGACCCGGTCCCTTCCGAATAAAGGTTCCCCCCTTAATTCGTGAGGAATAGCAAGATGAAGACCTGTGCCCTTGGTCTCGGCCTCGCTTCGATCGTGGCCGCCACCGCCTCCGCCGACATCACCGGCGCCTACGTCGTCAGTTACTCCGTGTCGACCGAAGACTTCGGCGGCGCCGCGGTCAACGTCAACGTCCAGGACCTCTACCTGTCGTCCGACGACGCTGCCGATGTCGCCCTGAACGTCTACAACTTCAACATGGGCGGCTCCGGAAACGTCTCGTACTTCCAGAGCGCGACCGGTACCGGATGGCTTCCGAACAACCTCGGCAGCATCTTCGACACCCCGGCCCTTCGGATGGCCGACTCGTTCGTCACCGTTGGTGGCTTCGCCCAGGGCACGCTCATGCCCGAGCAGGCTCCCGGCGCCGGCTCCGGCACCGGCCTCGACCCGAACTTCGGTGGCAACAACGCCGTCGCCCCCGGCGCCAATGGTGGCTGGTTCAACAGCAGCCCGCCGAACCTCAACGGCCAGGTCGGCGATGTCGCCGCCCCCGGTGGAGGCACCGGCCTCGGCGTGCTCATCGGTCGCTTCTCCTACGACGGCGACTTCAGCCTCGAAGGATCGACCCTCGAGGTCACCTGGAACCAGGGTCTCGGCACCCCCGGCGAGCAGGGTCAGTTCACCGTGAACATCCCCGCCCCCGGTGCGATGGCCCTCTTCGGCCTCGCGGGCTTCGCCGCCCGTCGTCGCCGCGGCTGAACACCCACGTCCAGGCCCTTCGCCTGACGTGAACACAGCTCAAGACCACCGCCGCAGCCCTCGGGCTGCGGCGGTGTCCTTTCACGGGGCCGTGCGACGAAACCAGTCCGCCAGGCCGGCGGGCCCCGATGGCGAGCCCGCCCAGGGCAGCCTTGACGGGTCGCCGGGCCGGCGTCTCGGAGTGGCTCGAGAGCTTCTCCGCGCCGGGATGCGAGCAAGGGCGAGGGGCCGATATGGTCCGGCACCGTGGGCCCGGGGCGGCCGATTCCAGCACCGGACATCGACCTCGGCAGGACTCGTCGTGAAATCGACGTCGTTCGTTTGACCCCCTCCAACTGGAGGCTACTGTTCTGTCGTTCGGACAACGGCTCGCGTTGTGGCAGCCATCCGGACGTCATTCAAGGGCCGCCAGCCGTAGGGAAGCTGGTGGTCTCCAAGGGAAAAGGGATCAAGAAATGAACAAGGCTCTCATTGCCGGTCTCAGCACCGGGGTTCTCGCTGCCGCCGCGTCCGCCGACATCACCGGCGCCTACGTCGTCAGCTACTCCGTCTCCACCGAGGACTTCGGCGGCACCGCCGTCAGCGTCAACGTCCAGGACCTCTA
>JAYZBK010000031.1:0-5203 GCA_036339295.1 Planctomycetota bacterium | reverse complement strand
GCCGACTCGATGACGGGGATCGCCGAGCGGTTGCCGAGCATGCCGAGGATCATGAAGGCGTTCCCCCGCACCTCGGGGTCGCTGCCCCGCGCCATTCCGGCGAGGGGCGAGGGGTCGACCGGCTGTCCCAGTCGACGCAGGGCGAAGATCGTCGCCGCCTGCACGGATTCGCTGTCGTCGACGAGGCCCGCCTCGAGAAGCGGCATCAGGGCGGCCGCCTCCACTCTCCCGGCGGCCATGGTCGTCACGAAGCGGACGCCTCGGTTGTCGTCCACCAGTCCGAGGCCGCCATGCTCGACGAGGAGCGAGGGGGCGTGCTCCATCGCCTCGAAGGCGTAGGCCCGGACGAGCGAGTAGTCGTTCGTGGTCGACTGGACGACTCGACTCGCCGCCTTCGACCACAGGGTCTCGCCGTCGAGGTCGATCGGTTCCGTCGCGGCCACGGTCCGGGGGGCCGGAGGCCTCTCCGGCTGGGGGCCGCGCGTGATCGTGGTCGAAGGCGTCGTCGATCGTTCGGTCGGCGGCGGGGCGATTCGGATCGGTTCCGCGACCTGGATGGACTCCGCCTCGCTCGGGGCGGCGGGCGTCGAGGCGACGAGGGTTTCGCTGCTTCGGTCCCTCGTGCTCCATGGCCGGTCGGGATCGGGCTGCACGCAGCCGGATGCGGCCGTGCCGACGAGGACGAGCGTGACGAGGGCGGGGCGACGGGATGGACGGGCGGGCGGGAACGGCATGGGCGACTCCTCCATGAGTTCGCGATGCTTCATGAGTATCAGGAAACCGGGTCCGGCGTGCGGCGTCGCGGCAGGAGCGTGCACCCGACCAGTCCGGCCGCGGCGATCGCCAGGAGCCCGGCCGGGGCCTGCCCGATCATGGCGAAGATCGGACGGCGATCGTCGAGCTCGGTCTCCGCCACCAGCCAGCCCGCCTCGAGGGGCCTGCTCGCGGCCCGGATCCGCCCGCAGGAGTCGATCCAGGCGGTGATCCCCGTGTTCACGGCGCGGACCATCGGGACCCGGTTCTCGATCGCCCTCACGCGGGCGAGCTGGAGGTGGGCGGCCCGAGGGCCCGGGCTCGATCCGAACCAGCCGTCGTTGCTGGCGTTGATCAGCAGGCTGCCCGCCTTCGCGCCCTCGGACCACACGAGCCTCCTGCAGGCCTCGGGGACGGTGTCCTCGAAGCAGATGGGCGTGCCGATCGAGACCTGGTCGTCGAGGGCGAGTCGTCGGGGCGTCTCGCCGGAGGCGAGATCGAAGGACATCCCCCGAGCCCCGAGATCGAGCAGCCGTTGCTCCAGCCAGGGCCACTCGGAGATGTAGGGCATCCGCTCGCCGAAGGGCGTGAGCACCACCTTGTCGTAGCGAGTCGCGGCGGCGGGCCCGTTCTCGTCGAGCAGGTAGACGCTGTTGAACCGTCGATCCCATTCGATGACGGCCTCGGCCCCTTCGCCCTCGAACGCGACGCCGTCCATGGCCGCGCTGCCGAGCAGCAGCGGCACGCCGAGCATCCGCTGGAGATCGGTCGCGAGCTCGACGAACCGATTCCCCGGCCACCACCCCGCTCGCTCGAAGGCGTTCGTCGTCGCGGGGTCGAGGCCCACGCCCGGAAGCATGGTCTCCGGCCACGCGACGAGGTCGATCCGGTCGTGGGTCCGCGACGCCTCCTCGAAGGCCGACACGGTGTCGCGAGCGAACCCGACGGCATCCTCCCATTGCTGGGTCGGGGTCCAGGCGACCTTGTTCGACTGCGGGAGATTCGTCTGGATCGCGAGGACCACGGGGCCCGGACGGCCCGACCCCGGGGGCGTCACGGTCGCCAGCCCGAAGGCCAGCCACCCCACCGCGAGCGTTCCGACCCCGAGAGCGATCCGACCGGTCCGCGGGCGACGCATGAGGACGTCGGCGAAGAGGCCTCCGACCGCCGCCGGGAGCACGGCGAGGAGCGTGATGCCACCGATCGCGGCGGGCTGGGCGAGCGGCAGCCACTCGACGAGCGGCTGCCCGAGGAGGTACCACGGGTAGCCCTCCAGCGCGATGGTCGCCCGGACGTACTCGGTCCCGGTCCAGAGCACCGGCAGGAGGATGGCCATGGGAAGCCGTCCGAGCGACGGATGGCCATGGATCCGCCGGATCATCCAGGCCAGCAGCGGCGTCCAGGCGGCGAGGTAGGCCACCAGCGGGACGAGGCCCGCGCCGCTCACCGCCCCCACCCACCACTGGTGATGCAGCCAGGCCGCGAAGGCCGGCAGGAAGAGGATCGTCGCGATCCACCGGAATCGAAGCGTGGTGGTCGCGGCGATGGCGAGCGCGGTCGGGGCGAGGAAGATCGTCCACCAGAGATCGAGTGGCGGGAAGGCCGCGATCATGATCGCGCCCAGCGCGATCGACGCCGCGACGAGGCGTCGCCACGGATGCCTGGCGGGCGGGACGTCGTGGCTCTCTTCCGTGGGGCTCACTTGCCGGCGTAGTCGATGAGGCGGCCGATCTCGTTGCGGAGCTCGTGGCGATGCACGATCCGATCGACGAAGCCCGACTCGAGCAGGAACTCGGAGGTCTGGAAGCCCTCGGGGAGATCCTGCCGGATCGTCTGCCGGATCACTCGAGGGCCGGCGAAGCCGATCAGGGCTCGGGGCTCGGCGAGGATGATGTCGCCGAGCATCGCGAAGCTCGCGGTGACGCCGCCGGTGGTCGGGTCGGCCAGCACCGAGATGAACAGCCCTCCCGCCTCGTCCAGTCGGGCGAGCACCGCGGAGGTCTTGGCCATCTGCATGAGGGAATAGCCGGACTCCTGCATCCGGGCCCCGCCCGAGCAGGAGACGATGATGCAGGGCAGGTCGTGGTCGACCGCGTGCTCGGCGGCCCGGGCGAGCTTCTCCCCCACCACCGATCCCATCGAGCCGCCCAGGAACGTGAAGTCCATGGCGCCCACGACGATCTTCCGGCCCTTCACGAACCCGACCCCGGTGAGGCAGCCGTCGTTCGCGCCGCTCTTCCGGCGAGCGGCATCGATCCGGTCGCGGTACGGCTTCACATCGACGAAGCCGAGCGGGTCGGCGGCGGCCAGGTCCTCGTCGAACGGTTCGAAGCTGCCGGGGTCGACCAGCTGCGCGACCCGCTTCGCGGCGGAGACGCGATGGTGGTGGTCGCACTTGGGGCAGACCTCGAGGTTCTGCTCGAGCGTCTTCCCGAACACGGTCTCGCCGCATCCCACGCATCGGACCCAGAGGCCCTCGGGGACGGTCTTCTTCGAGGTGCTTTCGGCTTGTTCCCAGGTCTGGTTGGCCACGAACCGCTCCTTGGGTGGCACACGGGCCCGGTGCAGCTGCTGCATCCGGTCTTGGCACGAGGATAGCCGCCGAGGCGGGTTTCGTGCGTGGAAACCCGCAGGACGGCGTGCGGACTCACCCGCCGTCGGTGGCGTGGGCGGCCTCCCCGGCGAGCATCCGCTCGGCCGCATCGACGGGAAGCACCCAGATCTCGACGCGAGGACGCCCCTCCATCCATCGCCGGGGATTCCGGTCGGTCGCCCCCCCGAGGGCACTGCGGACGAACCCGGCGGCCAGGTCGTGCAGGACGATGCCGACGGTCCGGGGACGCTTCCGGAGAATCGCGGCGACGGCATCCACCAGTCGGGCGCGGGCGTCGGCGAACGGCTCGCCTTCCGGCGGGACGAGGTCGGATGGATCCTCCTCCCACTGGCGGGCTCGTCGTTCGAATCGCTCCTGCAGTTCGGAGATCGCCAGTCCGGCCAGGACCCCGAGCGCCGGATCGGCCAGCTCGTCGTCGCCCCGCCGGGCGCCCCCGAGCCGCGCGGTCATCAGCTTCGCCGTCTCCGTCGCCGCCGGGTCGAGCGGATGATGGATCCGGTTCGGGCGGGGAAACGCGAGGTGGGTGGCCCGCTCGGCGGCCTCGATCGTGGCCGCCCGCCCCGCCGGGGACATCGGGAGTTCCTCGTCGCCCCGCAGGCGATCGTTCTCGTCCCAGCTCGTCTCGCCGGCGCGGATCAGCCACATCGTGATCGAGGGGCCGTGCCTCAAGACGCCTGGTCTCCACGGATCCCGGCGATCACGGCGGCCCGGTCGTCGCTCCCGAAGATCGCGGAGGCGGAGACCAGCACGTCGCACCCCGCGGCGCGGACGGCGTCGGCGTTGGCCGGGCCGACTCCGCCATCCATCTCGAGTCGCTGGTCGGGCCGCAGTAGCGCGGCGAGCGTCCGGGTCTTCTCCAGCACCTCGGCGATGAACGACTGGCCGCTGAAGCCCGGATGGACGCTCATCACCAGGGCGAGGTCGAAGTGCTCGAGGATCCCCTCGATCCGGGCGGCCGGAGTGTCGGGATTGATCGCGATCCCCGCCGTCATGCCGAGCTCGTGGCAGCGGTCGCGCCACTCGACCAGCGTCCCGTCCTCCGCCACCTCCGCGTGGAAGGTGCAGTGGTCGGCCCCCGCGGCGGCGAATGGTTCGAAGCACGCCTCCGGATCGGTGACCATCAGGTGGACGTCGAGGAACGCGTTCGGGCACGCCCGGCGGACGGCCTTGCAGATCGCGGGGCCCATCGAGAGATTCGGGACGAAGTGGCCGTCCATGACGTCGACGTGGAGGGCGTCGGCCCCCTGCTCGAGGACGGTGCGGCACTCCTCGCCCAGTCGGGTGAAGTCGGCCGAGAGGATCGAGGCGTTCACGATCGGCCCGGTGGCGGACTCGGTGAAGAGGTTGCGGACGCGCTGCGGCGTGGAGGTCATCGTCGGTGCTCCTCGGCCAAAGGAAACGCCCGACCCGCCGGAGGACGGATCGGGCATGGTCGATCGATCCGGATTCCTCAGCGGCGGCTCGGCCGGCTGTTCTTGCCCCGGTAGAGCTCGAGCTCGCGACGGAAGCTCTCCTTCTGGTCGGGCGAGACGGCCATCCAGGCCTGCATCTGCTCCCGCACCGCCCGCTCGGAGTCGCCCGACCGGTAGGCCACCATCGCGCTGGTCGCGAGGGCGGTCGGGTCGGTGGCGCCGGACTTCTTCAGGAGTCGATCGGCCGCCTTCCGGGCGAGGGCCTTGTTGTGGAGGCACTCGTCGGGATCGTCGGCCATCGTCTCGGCGAGGATGCGGAGGGCGCCGGGATCGTCCTTGTAGAGCATCAGCATGGCGCCGCCCCAGGCCGCGGCCGCGTCCGCGTCCTGCTGCTCGCAGGCCATGAGCCGGTACTTCTGCAGCG
>JAYZBK010000030.1:0-18101 GCA_036339295.1 Planctomycetota bacterium | reverse complement strand
CGTCTCCCCGAGTTCGACGGCATCGGTCCATCGCCTCTCGCCGACGGCGGCCCGGAACCGGGTGCCCAGAAGATCCCGATGGGCGACGATGATCGCGTGCGCGACGTCGACCATGCGTCCGGCCTCCTCGCCCTGGAGGTGGCGGTCGAGGTCCCGGAGCAGCGTCATCGCCTCGTCGATCCGTCCATCCGCGTGCGCATCCCGCATGCGGCTCTCCAGTTCGATCGAGTGGCGTCGCCGAGCCGCGGCCACCTGGCGGACGAGATCCTCCGCCCCCGGGGCGTCGGGAAGGACCCGTTGGAACCGTTCGGCGGCCCGGGTTGCGCCGGTCCAGTCGCCGGCCTCGAGCAATCGACGAATCGACCGCATCTCCTCCTCGATCCGGGTCTCGACCTCCGCTCGACGAAGCGAGCCGATCCTCGTGCGATGGGCTTCCGCCTCCTCGAGCCGGCCGAAGTGTTCCGACAGCTCGTCGACCAGTCGCAGGGCCGACTCGTGATCGCCCGCGGCGATGTCCTGCTCGACCATCATTCGAAGGAGGTCGAGTTCCCGATCGCGGTAGAGGAGTCTCTTGGCCGTGTCGGAGAGCATGACGTGCTCCTCGATCCGCGCCAGTCGTGCGTCGAGATCCTCCGACGTCGACCCCGGTCGAGGGCCGCGTCCCGGCGCGACGAGACCGAGCAGTCCGATGCAGGCGATCCCCCCGGCGACCGCCCCGGTGAGGAGCGGGCCCGCGAACCCGTCCACGGGGCCGACGAGGGCGAGGATCGCGAGCCCGATCGAGACGACCAGTCCGACGATGGGAGTGATCACGGCCTTCACGATCCGGGGACCTCGCCGCCACCGTTCCGCTCGCGCGGGACGAGGCAGAGGAACTGGAGGGACTCGTCGCCCGTGTTCCGGAACTGGTGGGTCGAATCCGCGGCGACGTAGAGGACGTCGCCCGCGGCGATCTCGATGGTCTCTCCCGCCTGCTCCGCCTCGCCACGCCCGGAGAGGACCACGACCTCGTGCTCGTAGTCGTGCTCGTGGCGGGGGGTGTGGCCGCCGGGGGAGACGACGAAGTGCCTCATCGAGAAGTGGGGCATCCCGTGGGCGCCTCCGAGGAGGACGCGCATCGACACGTCCTTGACCCCGTCGAGATCGACGGGCGTCGTGTCGTCGGAGTCGATTCGGGTTCTCAGCATCTCGGGATTCTCCTGGTGACGAGCGGCCGTGGATCGCGAGGGATCGCGTCGATCCGTACTGTACGAGCATGCAAGACCAGTCACAGCCCGGCGGGGACGACCCGATCCTCGCGATGATCCCCCTCGGGGACTACCAGACCAACGCCTTCGTGGTCGCCGACGACGTCGAGGCCGGTCGCTGCTGGATCATCGACTGCGGCGACCGGCCGGAACCGCTCGTCGAGGCGATCGAGCGGTCGGGGAGGACGCCGGCCGGGATCGTGCTGACCCACTGCCACCACGATCACATCGCGGGCATCGACCGGGTCCTCGGTCGGTTCGGTCCGATGCCGATTCGCTGCCATCACCTCGAATCGGCCTGGAACCAGGAGCCGATGCTCAACCTCTCCGCCCTGCTCGGCATGCCCTCGACCGCGACGCCGCCGGACGAGTGCTTCGAGGAAGGCGACGAGTGCCTCCTGGGGGCCGGGTGGCGGATCCTCCACCTGCCGGGCCACAGTCCCGGATCGTCGGCGTTCCTCCACGAGGGGAGCCGCACCCTCGTCGCGGGCGACACCCTGTTCGCCGGTTCGATGGGGCGGGTCGACTTCCCGACCTCGGATCCGGAGGCGATGCGGACCTCCCTCCGACGCCTCCTCGAGCTGCCGGACGACGTCCGGGTGCTCCCGGGGCACGGTCCAGGAACGACCATCGGGCAGGAGCGGGCCTCGAACCCCTTCCTGAGGGCCTGAGCGGCCTTTCGGCCCCGGTTCGGGCGCCGCCGGGTTGCCGGCAAAAGACGCGCATATCCCCGACTCTCGGCTCGGAATCCGCGATCCCAGTGCTACCTTGGTCGAAGACCCCGCGGGCATCCGGAGCCCTCCCGGGGTGATCCCACCCGCTCGACCATCCGCTTCCCGGCGGAGGTCGTGCCCACAACGATCAAGATCAGGCGATCGAGATCAGGAGAGTACCCCCATGCGAACCTTCGTCGTTCCCGCGGCCATCGGCGGCTGCCTCCTCGCGGCAGCGCCCGCCCTCGCCGACGCCACCGCCGACCTCCTCGTCGACCCCGGTTCGGTCGCGACCGTCGAGCTCGTGGTCGAGATCACGACCGCCTTCGGCACCGACACCGACGCGCAGTCGGTCACCCAGGCGTTCACCGGCAGCGGCAGCGCGGTCGTCGACTCCGACGTCCCGCCGTTCCTGTCGCTCGCCATCCCGGCGCTCGACTTCGACCTGGGCTCGGCCTCGTTCTCCTTCCAGTTCTTCTGCCTGCCGATCATCGGATGCCAGAACCTCGACGTGAGCGTCGACAACTTCATGATCGGACTCGACGTGGGCGGCGTGTCGGGACCGGTGAAGGGCGGGGTCGCCAACTATCCGAACGCTCCGTTCGTCTCGAGCTTCGACTACACCGTGTCCGGACTCGCCGACATCGTCGGATCGAACGTCGTGCCCGAGGTGTACCCCTTCTCCACCCAGGTCACCACGAGCGGAAGCAACCTGGTCCTGCAGGACATCGTCCTGCAGCCGATCGTCTTCGAGATCCCGCCCGAGGACCTGCCGATCGGCGTGGGCCCGGTGACCATCACCGCCAACGTCGACCTCTCGGCCGCCAGCCTGAGCGGTCCGCTCGTGAACGAGCCCGACGACTGCGCGGGCGACTTCAACGGCGACGGCATCGTCAACGGTGCGGACTTCGGTTCGATCCTCGCCGCGTGGGGGGCCTGCCCCTCCCCGTGCCCGCAGGACCTCAACGGCGACGGCTCCGTCACCGGTGCGGACGTCGGTGCATTCCTCGCCCTCTGGGGCGTCTGCCCCTGAGCCGGAACGTTCGAGGACTCCCTCGTTGAACCACTACGTCGCCGCCCGGCCCCATGGCCGGGCGGCGGCGTCTCGTTCCGGGGGATTCGGTTTCCTCACCCGCTGCGGGCCTCGGACGGGTGCTAGCATCGACTCGATGAACGACCTCGAACCCATCGTCCTCCGCCTCGGGCACAGTCCCGACCCCGACGACGCCTTCATGTGGTGGCCGCTCTTCGGGATCGATGGGGGTCCCCCCGACCTCGACACCGGGCGATTCCGGTTCGAACAGGTCGAGATCGACATCGAGGCGGCGAACCGCCGCGCCGAGGCGGGCCGGGATCTCCTCGAGATCACCGCGCTGAGCTGCGGCCAGTACCCGAGGGTCGCCGACCGATACGCGATCACGGCCTGCGGCAGCTCCATGGGCGAGGGCTACGGTCCGAAGCTCGTGAGCACGAAGCCGTGCTCGGTCGATGATCTCTGCCGCCAGGCGCCGAGGATCGCGATCCCGGGTCTCCGGACCACCGCGGCGCTGACCCTCGGGCTTCGGTTGCGCGGGCACGGTTGGGAACCGGTCGAGGTCCCGTTCGACGAGGTTCCTGATCACGTGCTGGCGGGGGAGGTCGACGCCGGCGTGGTCATCCATGAAGGCCAGCTGACCTTCGAGTCCGACGGTCTCCACCTCGTCGAGGATCTCGGGGCGTGGTGGGGCGGTCATGCGGGCGGCCCGCTGCCGCTCGGGCTCAACCTGGTGCGTTCCGATCTCGAGGATCTCCACGGCGAGGGCACGCTCGAGGAGATCGCGGGCCTGCTCGAGGCCAGCGTGCGGCACGCCCTCGACCATCGGGAGACGTCGATCGACTACGCCATGCGGTTCGGGCGCGGGATCCCGGCGGAGATCGCGGATCGATTCGTCGAGCTCTACGTGAATCGACTGACCATCGACGCGGGGGACGCGGGACGGCAGGCGATCGAACGACTGCTGGGCGAGGCGGCGGAGGCAGGCCTGCTGCCGTCGATCGGGGCGATCTCGTTCCTGCGGGGGCGGGTTCCGGGGTGAGCCCGGCTATACTCGCCGCTCATCGGGCGTGACGGCCGGACGACGCCCCTCCCGGATCGAAAGCGATCCAGCCTCGAGCGAGATCGGAGACGGCGTGTCGAGCATGCCCGAGACGGAACGCGGCTACGCACCACCCATCGTCCGCCAGTTCAGCGTCTTCCTCGACAATCGAGTCGGCAAGCTCCTCGAGCTGCTCGAGGTGATGGAGAACGCCTCCGACGTCCACGTCCGCGCGATCTGCGTGCTCGATTCGAGCGATCACGCGGTCGTTCGCGTGGTCTGCGGAAACGCCGACGGTGCCCGCTTCGCCCTGCGGCAGAATGGGTTCACGTTCTCGGAGACGGACATCCTCGTCTTCGAGGTGCCCGACGAGTCGACGCTTCGAGAGGCCTGCCGCTCGCTCCTGGCCGCCGAGGTGAACATCCGCTTCACCTATCCGATCACCCGGGCGGGCGACGCCGAGCCGGCGGTGGCGATCTCCGTCGACGACCACACCTTCGCGGGGCAGATCCTCGTCCGCAAGGGCTTCACCCTGCTGGGCGAGTTCGACCTGAGCTGACGATCACGGACGTCGTTCGTCCTCGTCCCCGACCTACTCGACCCGCCTGGGCTCGCCGGTCTCCGGATCGTAGGAGTAGACCGCGCCGGGTTCCTCGTCCTTGCACGCCTTGTGGGTCCCGTCGCAGAACGGGAACTTCTTCGTGAGCCCGCAGGCGCAGATGAAGACGGGCTTCTCCTGCGGTTCGATCTTGATGGGACCGGTGGCTTCGAACTTGACGAGTCGCGGCATGGCTCGGGCACTCCTGGGACGGATGGATCACTCGGGATCGGTGGTGGTCGCCGGCGCATCCTCGTCGCCGGTCTCGGCCGGACTGCCTTCCGGATCGGCGGGAATCGTGGTCCCCGCGGGCGGGATGCCCGGAATGGGCAGGGTCTCCGCGGCGTACGTCCGTTCGGGTCGGGAGATCGTCGCGACCTCGAGCAGGTCGTCGTTGCGGCGGATCGACTCGACGACCTCGATGCCGTCGAGCACGCGGCCGAACACCGTGTACTCGGCGTTGAGGTTCTCGGCCGGTTCGAGGATCACGTAGAACTGGGAGCTGCCGCTGTTGGCCACGGTGCTCCCGGGGCGGGCCTGGTCGGGGCTCTTCGCCATCGCGACGCTGCCGGCGAAGTGGTACCGCTTGTCCGGACGCGAGGACTCGTCGGGAATCCAGACGCCGCGGCCACCGGAACCGGCCGGCGTGGTCGATCCGGGACGGGAGTTCGGATCACCACCCTGGACCACGAAGTTGGGCTCGACGCGATGGAACCGCGTTCCGTCGAAGAAGTCCTGCTCGGCCAGTTCGATGAAGTTCGCGACGGTGTTGGGCGCCTGGTCCTCGTAGAGGAGGATCGTCACCGGACCCCTGCTGGTGATCAGCTGCATGACGGGCGCGGTGCCTGCCGCCTCCTCGGTCTCGCGGAGGGCGAGCTCGTCCTGCCAAAGGGTGAGCCAGCGGGCCGCCTCGGCCCGGGTTCGGTTCGCGCGGGCGCGGATGCCGGGCTTCCCGAGGCCTTCCTCCGGGATGGCGTCGATCGCGTCGATCGCCTCCTGGAATCGATTCCTGGCCATGTGGCTGCGGGCGACGAGCAGGCCCGCCTCCGGTTCCGCCTCGAGATCCACCGAGCCGGTCGCGAGGATGGCGGGGATCGAGCCGTATCGATTCTGGCCCAGCCGATGTCGGGCGAACGCCACCTGCACGCGATCGAGGTCGGTCAGCTTCAGGAGGGCCTCGTAGTCCGCATCGACGCGAGCGTCGTCACCGAGCCAGGTGGCCACCTGGATGTCCATCGCGAGCGGCTTGGGGTCCTCGGGGTTCTCGGCCCGGTAGGCATCGAGGCGTCCCTGGAGTTCGACGAGCGATGCCCGTTCGTCCGACCCGATGACCTTCTTCGCCGACATGTAGTTGCGGAGCTGGTCGTACGAGCCTCGGATGGCGGTCCAGTCGTCGCCGCTCGCGGCCACTCCGCTCGACGCGGTCGCAAGCCAGATCAGGGCCGCACCGGCGAGGCGGCGGGCGTGGCTGGATGAAGTGGTTCTCGTGGCGGCCATGGAGGCTCTCCGGGAGTCGGGCTTGGAGTTCATGGGTTCGGCGCGGTGACCGTGCAGGAGGTGCGTGGGGTCTCCCAGACCGTGACCGCTTCGAGTCGGACCGCCTCGCCCAGTTCCCCGATGGGATCGACGAGCAGGTCGACGCAGCGGGCGGCGATGTTCTCCACGCTGGCCACCCGGTCGCGGAAGTCCTCGAGATCGAGATTGAGATGCTTGTGATCGAATCGATCGATCACGACCCGGTCGACGACTCGATCGAGCTCGGCGACGGACATCGCCTCGCTTCCATCCCCGACGGCGACCTGGACCTCGACCTCGTAGTTGTGGCCGTGCCCGTTGGGATTGCTGCACTTGCCGAAGAGCTCGGCGTTGGCCTCGTCGTCCAGCTCCGGGAGGTGGAGTCGGTGCGAGGCGGAGAATTCGTAGCGGCGTCGGAAGAGGGTGCGGGACATGTCGACCGACTCTACCCGCCACCAGCTCATCGGCTCGGTTTTCAGCATCACGGCATCGGCCTTCGGCTGGAGCGGCCCATCGATCGATTCGGCGATCAGGCGGACGGCCCCGGGGCCGGTCAGTGGTCCCTCCGCGGCCGCCTCGACGAGCCGGGGGATCGCGTGCTCCCGCACCGCGGCATCGATTCGATCGATGCCGACGAGGTAGCCGGTCCGGGGGTCGGGCACGCCCTCGACCTCCACCCGGACGGTCCAGGCGCCGCCGGCGAGCTGGCCCTGCGAGGGCCACCCTGCGTGGGTGTTTCCCCGGGAACTGCGGAGCGCAGACTCCGTGTCACCGATCCCGATGATCGAGCAGCGAACTTCCCTGGAGAGTCGTGAACGAGCGCTCATGAGTGGTTGGGGTGCGTCGGGGCGTAAGGAAGCGGAGGGGGACGTCCCTCGACGATGGATCGCCGATATCGGGGACGGGAGGCCCGTCGGGCCAAAATTGCCCGTTTCGACTGCAACGCCAGTTGCGACCGGGCCGATGCATGCTAGCATCTGGATGTCGCGGAAAGCCGCGGCCTTAATTCACCCCCGGAAGGGCTCGGTTCGAGGCTTGCCTCAGCCGGGCCTTTTTTTTCGAGACGTCCTCGCCGCGGAGCTCTCGGTCTCGATGCCGAACATCCACGTCCGTTTCGCGATCCTGCTCGCGACCTGTCTCCTCGTCTCCTGCGACACCACCTCCTCCTCGAGCGATCGCGGGAAGTCGCGATCACGTCCGACGAGTCCCTCGCCGAACGAATCGGTCACCGATCGAACGGACCGCCCGACGACCGCGTCGCCCTCGACCGGGACGATCGAACTCGAGGGTGGTGTGCTCGCGATGGTCGACGCGGGCGTGGTCGCGCTGCCGGGTTGGATCGCGCTCGAGGAGGGCTGGCTGGAGGTCGCGGTCTGTCGGCAGGGAACCCGCGAACACGAGTCGATCGTCGCGACCACCGCTCGCCCCTCGATCGTCCATGCCGCGCTGCTCCTCGCCGGTCTCGAACCCGGTCGGCCCGCCCGGTATCGGCCGGACGGGACGTTCGAGCCGGCGAGCGGAGGTCCGGTCGAGATCTCGATCCGGTTCGACGGGAAGGAGCCGGCGGCGGGAGAGATGCCGCTGGCCGACGCCATCCACGACGAGCGCGGTGACGAGTCGGTCGAATGGCTGTTCGCCGGCTCGACCGTCCATCCGAACCCTCCGTCACTCGGCCCCGGCGAGTACTACGCCGCGGACTACGCCGGGACGATCGTCGGCCTGACCACCTTCGGCGACGAAGTCGTCGCCGCCCGTGAGGCCCGGTCCCCCGAGATCGGGATCGATCCGGCGGTCTGGAAGGTGCGGCCCGGGGTTCTTCCGCCGATCGGGACGCCGGTGACCGTGATCATTCGCCGCCCCGGCTCGACGGCCGACGTCACGACGCGTCGATGACCGGATCGTCGAGTCGATCCGCGGCGCACAGCGCGATGGCGAGGGCGTCGGCGACGTCGTTGGGTTCCGGGGGCGCGGGAAGGCCGCATCGTTCGGTGATGGCGGCCTGCATCCGCTCCTTCGTCGCCGAGCCGTCTCCCGTGAGCGACTTCTTGATGCGTGCGGGAGGGAACTCCATCACCTCGACGCCGGCCTGGGCCGCCACCAGCAGCAGCACCCCCCGGGCGTGGGCCATCCTCAACCCGGTCGCCGCCCGGTCGTGATGCGTGAAGACGGACTCGACCGCCACCAGGTCCGGTTCGAGTTCCGCGACGATCTCCCGGGCGTCCTCGTGGAGCCGTCGCAGGCGGGCGGGAAGCGGAAGATCGGTCGGGATGCGGAGGACGCCGCCTTCGACCAGCCTCGGTCGCGAGCGACCGTCGGCGGTCTCGACCATGCCGTAGCCGGTCACGCGGAGCCCGGGATCGATCCCGAGGATCCTCAAGGGGCCCCGCCCACCGAGACGTCGCTCTCGACGAGGCCGTCGGCGAGCCGCACGACCCGCTGGCACCGCTCCGCCACGGAGTCGTCGTGGGTGACCATGATCACGGTGAGCCCGTCCGCGTGAAGGGTGTCGAACAGATCGAGGATCGATCGTCCGGTCCGGCTGTCGAGGTTGCCGGTCGGCTCGTCCGCCATCAGGATCGCCGGGTCGCTGACCAGCGCCCGGGCGATGGCGACCCGTTGCTGCTGCCCGCCCGAGAGTTCGCTGGGCCGGTGCCCGAGCCGATCGGCGAGCCCGACCATCTCCAGCTTCGACACCGCGAGCTCGTGTCGCCGGGTCCGGCCGAGCCCCTGGTAGAACAACGGGACCTCGACGTTCTCGACGATCGTCAATTCGCTGATCAGGTTGAAGGCCTGGAACACGAAGCCGATCCGGCGACCACGGGCCCGACTGAGCGCCGTGTCCTCGAGGTTCGCGACGTCGAGGCCGTCAAGCAGGTATCGCCCGGAGGTCGGGCGGTCGAGGCATCCAAGGATGTTCATCAACGTGCTCTTGCCGCTGCCGCTCGACCCCATGATGGCGCAGTACTGGCCCGTCGGGATCGTGAGGTCGATGCCTCGGAGCGCCTCCACCAGGATCTCGCCGTCGGGCTTGAAGTAGTGCTTCGTGATCCCCTCGAGGAAGACGGTCGACGAGGCACCCTCGGTGGCGGGCGAGGGAGCGGTGGACGTTGTCGGTGAAGGGTCTTCCACGACCCGAGTGTAGTCGGGCGGGCCGGAGCGGCGGGACCGCCTCCGGTAGACTGCGGACCCGACGATGACCGATCCTCCGACGTCCCAACCTCCAGCCGTTCCGCCCGTCGCTTCCGGACCGCGAGGCTCGGTCAGGGTGATCCGTCGGATCTTCGCCGACCAGCTCACGCCCGTGCTCGCCTACCGACGGCTCGTCGCCCCCGACGACCGGACCGCGCCCAGCTTCCTGTTCGAGTCGGTCGAGCAGGACGGGGGGATCGGTCGCCATTCCATCCTCGGGGTGCGGCCCGGACTCGAGGTCCTGGCGACGGCCGATCGCGTCCGGGTGCTCGAACACGCCGGGGACGACGGCACCGAGGAGAGGGCCTGCGACGGCGAGGACCCGTTCGACCTCGTCCGCAGGATCCGCGACGAGGCGATCCCGGTGGAGCTGGTCGGCGACACGGCGCCCCCCGACGCGTTCCAGGCGGGGTTCGTCGGATTCGCCGGCTACGACACGGCGCGATGGGCGGAGCCGGAGAAGCTCCCGTTCGAGGACGCCCCCCTCGACGATCGAGGCCTTCCCGACCTGCATCTCGGCTTCTACGGTCGTGTGCTCGTCTTCGATCACGTCGCCAAGACGGTCTTCGTCGTCGCCACCGAGCAGCTCCGGCACCACGAGTCGCGGGACGATGCGGTCCGCACCGCCACCCGGGCGGTGGAGGAGCTCGTCTCGGCGGTCATGGACGACGCGGTCCACCTGGCGCCGGGAACGATCGACCTCGACACCCTTCGGCAGCCCGAGCCGCCGGCCGACTCCTCGATGACGAGGGACGGCTTCGAGGATGCGGTGCGGCGGACGCAGGAGTACATCGCGGCCGGCGATGCCTTCCAGGTGGTGCTCAGCCAGCGATTCGAGCGGTCGACCGAGGTCGATCCCTTCGATCTCTACCGGGCCCTCCGGGTCGTCAACCCGTCGCCGTACCAGATCTACCTGCAGGCCCAGGGATGCATGCTCGTCGCGGCGAGTCCCGAGATCCTCTGTCGCGTCCGGGACGGCGAGGTCGTCAACCGACCGCTCGCCGGCACGCGTCGGCGGGGTCGGGACGAGGCGGAGGACCTCGAGCTCGAACGGGACCTGCTCGCCGACGAGAAGGAACGGGCCGAGCACGTGATGCTCGTCGACCTCGGGCGGAACGACCTCGGAAGGGTGTGCGAGTCCGGCTCGATCGAGCTGCAGGAGGTGATGCAGGTCGAGCGGTACAGCCACGTGATGCACATCGGCTCGACCGTGACCGGCCGTCTTCGCCCCGGCTTCGACGAGTTCGACGCCCTCCGGGCCACGCTTCCGGTCGGGACGGTCAGCGGCGCCCCGAAGATCCGGGCGATGCAGATCATCGACGAGCTCGAGCCGGTCCGCCGGGGTCCCTATGCGGGCGGCATCGGCGCGATCGGCCTCGACGGCGATCTCGACGTCGCGATCGCGTTGCGGACCATGGTCGTCCCGCACGGTGATGGGGTGGCGCCCTGGTCGGTTCACCTTCAGGCCGGAGCGGGCGTGGTGCTCGATTCCGTCCCGGAGTCCGAGTGGCGGGAGACGGTGAACAAGGCGGCCGCCCTCGGCCGCGCGATCGATCTCGCGGAGCAGGCGTTCGGTGCTCGGTCGGATCAGCGACCCGACTGATCGTCGCGACGTTCACGGCTTCGGACGGGGGGGCGTCGCGGAGCCAGCGGCAGGGGGTCCTCCGACGGTTCCCGGGGCGGCGGATCGGAGGCGGCGGTCGACGATCCCGGGAGTCGAATCCAGCTTCCGCCGACCCTCATCCCGTCGATGTCGGCGTCGCGGCGTTCGAGGAACTCGTCGAGCAGGATCGACTGGACGCCGAGAAGGGCCACCCGGACCACGTGGGCGGCCGCCGCGGCCAGCAGCACGCAGAGCGCGACGCCACCCACGAGGATCGCCTCGTCGAGCTGGACGATGCCGGTGCCCGGGCGCGGCCTCATCACCCGGTGCCCGTTGATGGCGAGCGATGCGAGGACGGCGAGGATCGGGAGGACGGGCCCGAGACCGCCGACGAACCGGAGGACTCGATGGCCGGTCGTCCGGCCGACGCGGCCGGACCGCCAGCCCAGCATCGCCAGGCTGCCGCCGCCGAGCACGATTCCCGTTCCGAGCAGGGCGATCCAGCCGATTCGCGGGACCGGGACGATCCCCAGGACCACGAGGGCCAGGGAGACCACGAGTGCGAGTTCGAGGCCGGTGATCCACCCGATGGTCGGGGCGAGGCCCGGATCGTCGTCGAGGGGGAGGGGGCCGCGTCGAAGTCGCACGGCGCCGATGAGCCGCGCGAGGCAGCCGAAGAGGGCGGCCAGCAGCAGGACCCCGCCGATCAATGGAAGCTCGAGGAGGCCCGAGAGGAGGATCGCCGAGGTCCAGCTCCCGGCGGCCACCAGGCCCAGTCCGCTGCGCTCGACCGCGGTCGCCGGGTCGGGCGGCGTGAGTCCGGCATCGTCGAGATCCGACTCCGTGATCGTCCGTCCGCACTCGGGGCAGCGTTCGGCATCGCCGCGGCCTCGAAGGTCGTAGCCGCACTCCGGGCAGGGGACGGGCTTGGATTCGGCGTCGAGGATGGTCATGGATGATCTTCCGTCGCGGGATCCCGTCTCATAAGAATCGTCGGCATCCCATCGATCCGAACATTCCGCCGCCGCTAGGGTATGAAAAGCCGGGGCGGCGGTTCGCACTGGACGGCCGCTCGCCCGTGGCCGATCCATCCCTGCCCGTCCCGCCTGCCGACGACCTGAACGTGCCGCTTCACCCGGAACCGGCCCGACCCCCGGAACACCCGCCCATGACCACCTGCCCCCGAGGTCCCCGGTTCCTTCGCTTCTGCTCCTTCGCGGCGTGCGCGGGCGTGCTCGCGGCCGTCGCGGCGCCGGCGGCCTCCGACGATCCACCCCGTCCCGAGGTCGCCGAACGTCCGGTGGAGGTGGAGATTCCGGGCGATCTCGAGCAGTGGCGCGACGCGGTCTGGCAGGCGGCCCTCGATGGTCGCATGGACACGGTCGACGCCCACCTCGATCGAATCCCCGATGTCGCGGATCCCGATCGGGCGAGTTCGCTGCAGGCGGCCCTCGATGCGAGGGCGAGTCACGCCGCGGCCACGGACGAGGACCGCGAGGAGGGGAGGCGCGAAGCCGCCGACAAGGTGCGGGTCTCCCTCGAGGAGGCGAACCTCACCGAGGCATTGACCGCCGCGATCGAACTCCAGACGCTTTCCGACGACTGGGACTCCGTCCTGGCGGCGCCCGAGATCGAGGAACTCGTCGCGCTCGCGGAGCGGGAGGAGGCGGAGGCCCGCGAGCGAGGCGACTGGCTCTACGTCCAGGAGATCCTCTTCCGCCTCCGGACCCTGCACGAGGAGACCGAACGGAAGGCCGAGCACGAGGCGTTCGATCGACGACTCGACGAGGTCAATCGGCGGATCGGGCTGCTGGCCCGCTATGCCCCTCGTTCCCTCCACGAACTGCGGCGCATGCAGGTCGGGCGGAACGATCCCGAGGCCGAGTTCCCCGACTTCAACGAGGCGTTCGCGGAGGACTGGAAGGTGCCGCTCGAGGGCATCACGGAACAGATGCTCCAGCGGTCCCTCTCGCACGCCGCCGGGCTCCACATCTCGGCCTGTGGCTGGAAGCCCCTCCTGGACGGCGGGCTCGAGGCGCTCGAGATCTTCGCGTCGACCGAGCAGCTCGTCGAGAACTTCCCCGGGCTCGCCGATCGCGACCTGACGGCGGCCTGGCTGGACGTCATCGCGGAGGAGCGGGCGAAGCTCGCCGAGCTTCCCGACGACGACGTCCGGAGGCGCGACTACCGCCGCATCATGATGGCGATCGAGAGGGCCAACGAACCGACGATCGGGGTGCGCCCCGAGATCCTGATCCGGGAGTTCGGCGAGGGGGCCACCTACCGCCTCGAGGACCAGTACGAGGACCAGTACACCGAGATCATCTGGCCCGAACAGCTTCGACGTTTCCAGCAGCAGGTCCAGGGCGACTTCGTCGGGGTCGGCATCCTGATCCGGCACGACGACAAGCGCGAGCTGATGGTGCAGAACCCCCTCGAGGGTTCGCCCGCGTCTCGCGCCGGGGTCGAGGAGAAGGACCGCATCGTCGCGGTCGACGGCATTCCGACGACGGGGTGGAGCCTGACGCGGGCCGTCGACGAGATCACCGGCCCGCGGGGCGAGGAAGTGGTCCTCACGATCGCCCGGGACGGCCTGGAGGACACCGTCGACGTGCCGATCGTGCGGGATCGAATCAAGATCCGATCGGTCAACGGCTGGTACAAGCGCGCCCTCGACGACGAGGGGACGCCCGAATGGGACTGGTTCGTCGACGAACCCGCGGGCATCGGCTACGTCCGGCTGACCTCGTTCAACGACGAGAGCTACGTCGACTTCCTGCGGGCGGTCGAAGAGATGCGGGCGACCCGCGATCTCGAGGGGCTGATCCTCGATCTCCGGTTCAACCCCGGCGGCCTGCTCGACAGCGCGATTCGATTCTCCAACCACTTCGTCAGCGAGGGGCGGATCGTCTCCTGCGAGGACCGCGAGGGTCGCACGGTGTGGGAGCAGCCGGCCCGTGGCATCGCGCCGCTCGAAGGCCTCCCGCTCGTGGTCCTGGTCAACCAGGGATCCGCCAGCGCGAGCGAGATCGTCAGCGGCTGCCTCCAGGCGCACGGCGCCGCGGTGGTCATCGGCGATCGGACGTTCGGCAAGGGCAGCGTGCAGACGGTGCACGACGTCAGCGATCCGCGCGGTGGACCGGCGGCGTTCAAGATCACCAACCAGTACTACGCCCTTCCCGCCGCGGCGGGGGAGCAGCGAGGACGACTGGTCCATCGCATGCCCGGGGCGGACGACTGGGGGGTGAATCCCGACCTCGTGGTGGAGATGACGCCCGACCAGACGCAGGGGGCCTACGACCTCCGACGGAAGAGCGATCTCATCGCCGACTGGGACGAGGATCGCGATCCGGCGGATCGCCCGCGGCCCGACGCCCTCGTCCTGGACGGCGTCGATCCCCAGCTCGAGACGGCGGTCCTGCTGCTCAAGGCCCGGCTCCTTCCGGCCGGGAAGGACCCCCGAATGGCCTTCCAGGGTCGTCCCTGACCCTTCGCGGCCGAGAGGGGTCTTTCTGGAACCGAAGACCCGCTCTTCCGGGATCCGTCACTCGGCTCGGAGGTTGCCTGAAGCGGTCCGGACCGCCATAATCTGGGTCTGCGCGGTGGGGCACGGTCCCTACCGGCTCTTCGACCCGGAGCTACGGATGTCCGCTGTGACCGATACCGCACGCCCCGCCGCCGGTGGGCGTCGGCCGCTGGCCGACCGCACCAACGCGTCCCCAGAACAGCTGCAGGAATGGCTGCGCCAGATGCTGCTGATCCGGGAGTTCGAGGTCCGCACCATGCAGGCCTACCAGGACAAGAAGATCGGCGGCTTCTGCCACATCTACATCGGCCAGGAGGCCGTCGCGGTCGGTTGCACCGCCGCCGTCCAGCATGCGGACCCGATCGTCACGGCCTACCGGGACCACGGGCATGCCCTCGCCCGGGGGATGGATCCGAAGTACTGCATGGCCGAGATGTTCGGTCGCATCGGTGGATGCGCGAAGGGCAAGGGCGGTTCGATGCACATGTTCGACAAGCCCAACAACCTCTTCGGCGGTCACGGGATCGTCGGGGCCCAGACCCCGCTCGGGGCCGGGCTGGCGTTCGCGACCAAGTACTACGACGAGGTCATCGACAAGGGCGAGAACCGACACGTCTCGCTCTGCTTCCTGGGCGACGGAGCCCTCAACCAGGGTGCCTTCTACGAGGCCATGAACCTCGCGGGCCTCTTCGACATCCCGGTGATCTTCGTGGTCGAGAACAACGGCTATTCGATGGGCACCGCCATCGACCGGGGCACCACGATGGCCGATCGCATCATCGCCAAGGGCGAGGGCTGCGGCATCAAGGGCTACGAGCTCGAGGGCATGGACGTGATCGACGTCTACGAGGGCATGAAGTCGATCGCCGATCGCTGCCGGGCCGAGAGCAAGCCGGCGATGGTCGACATCAAGACCTACCGGTTCAAGGGCCACTCCATGTCGGATCCGCGGAAGTACCGCACCCGCGAGGAGGAGGAGACCTGGGAGTCGGACGACCCGATCACGCTGCTCCGCGATCCGATGATCGAGGCGGGCCTGATCGACGAGGACGGCTTCAAGGCGCTCAACCGGACCATCAAGGCCGAGGTGAAGGAGTGCATCAAGTGGGCCGAGGCCTCCCCGGAGCCGCCCCTGTCCGAGCTCTACACCGACGTCTACGTGGAGCGGTTCGGGCCGTACCTCGGAACCAGCATGCCGCAGATCGTCACCGACGCGGAGGGACAGGGATGAGCGAGCGAATCCTCGAGTTCAGGGACGCCCTTCGCGAGGCGATGAGCCAGGAGATGCGTCGGGACGAACGAGTGTTCCTCCTCGGCGAGGAGGTGGCCCAGTACGACGGCGCCTACAAGGTGAGCCGCGGGATGCTGGACGAGTTCGGCCCCCGGCGGATCATCGACACCCCGATCAGCGAGAGCGGCTTCGCCGGGCTCGCCATCGGTGCCGCGATGAAGGGCCTGCGTCCGATCGTCGAGTTCATGAGCTGGTCGTTCAGCCTCGTGGCCGCCGATCCGATCCTCAACAACGCCCCCAAGATGCTCTACATGTCCGGCGGGCAGTTCGGCTGCCCGATCGTCTTCCGTGGGAACGACGGTGCGGGCGGCCAGCTCGGGTCCACGCACTCCTGGTGCGTCGAGGGGATGTTCTCGAACGTCCCGGGTCTCAAGATGGCCATCCCCGCCTTCCCCGAGGACGCCAAGGGCCTGCTCGCCACGGCCATCCGCGACGACGACCCGGTGTTCTTCCTCGAGAGCGAGCGTCTCCTCTCGATGAAGGGCCACGTGCCCGAGGGTGATCACTTCGTCCCGTTCGGCAAGGCCGTCGTCCGGCGACCGGGCACCGACGTGACGATCGTCAGCTTCGGACGGCCGGTCCACTTCTGCCTCGAAGCGGCGGAGGAGCTCGCGAAGGAGGGCATCTCCTGCGAGGTGATCGACGGCCGCACGATCCGACCGCTCGACGTCGACACGATCGTCGCGAGCGTGAAGAAGACCAACTCCTGCGTCGTGGTCGACCAGTCGTGGAGCTTCGGGTCCCCGGGATCCGAGGTGGCCGCCCAGGTCCACGCCCACTGCTTCGACGACCTCGACAACCACGTCATGCGGGTGCACAGCGCCGACGTGCCGACGCCCTACGCGTCGAACCTCGAGCAGGAGTACCTCCCGAACGCCCGGCGGATCGCGGAAGCGGTGCGCAGCGCCCTCTACGTCGCCTGATCCCGTCCCGGGTCGACCTTCGCGGTCGAGCCCGACCGACCCCATCACCCCCGACCGTCTCCGGACCCCCTCATGTCGATCACCCTGACGATGCCTCGCCTGTCCGACACCATGGAACAGGGCACCATCATCAAGTGGAACATCAAGGAAGGCGACGAGGTCGCCACCGGCGCCGTCGTCGCCGACGTCGAGACCGACAAGGCGACGATGGAGATGCAGGTCTACGACGACGGCGTCGTCGCACGGATCCTCGTGGACGAGGGGACGCAGGTCCCGGTGGGCACCGCCATCGCGGTGATCGCCGAGGAGGGCGAGGACCCGAGCGGGGTCGAGGCGGAGGCCGCACCCGCCGCATCCGCCGCCGCCGAACCCGCCGCCGAGGAACCGCCGGCCGCCGCGAGCCCCGCACCGACTCCGGCACCGGCACCGGCACCGACGCCCGCCCCGGCCCCGCCGGCCGAGGGACGTCGCATGAAGGTGAGCCCGGTCGCCCGGCGTCTCGCCGAGGAGCACGGCATCGACCTCGCATCCGTCGTCGGAAGCGGACCGGGTGGACGGATCATCAAGCGCGACATCCTCGCCGAGGTCGAACGGGGCGGCGCCGCGGGTGCCGTCGGCGGCGGAACCGCGCTTCCCGTGGACGTGCCCGCACCGACCGCGATCGCGGTGCCCGCGGTGCAGCAGGTCCCGGCCCTCGAGAGCACCGAGGTCGAGGTCAGCGGGATGCGGCAGACGATCGCCCGTCGGCTGGTCGAGAGCAAGCAGACCATTCCTCACTACCAGGTCAAGATGTGCTTCGCGATGGACGCCATCCTCGACCTTCGCAAGTCCATGAACGCGAAGCTCGGCGACGAGGGCGTGAAGCTCAGCGTCAACGACTTCCTCGTCCGGGCCTGTGCCCTCGCGATGGCCGAGCACCCGATGTTCAACGCCAGCTGGGCGGGGGACCGGATCCTCGTCCACAGCCGGGTGAACGTCGGCGTCGCGGTCTCCCTCCCCGACGAGCGGGGCGGCGGGCTCGTGGTGGCCACGATCCGCGACGCCCACCTCAAGAGCCTGCGCATGATCTCCGCGGAGACCCGGAGCCTCGCCCAGAAGGCGAGGGAGAGAGGTCTCGCCACCGAGGAGATGTCCGACTCCACGTTCACCATCTCGAACCTCGGGATGTTCGGCGTCGACGACTTCACGGCGATCATCAATCCGCCCAACAGCGCGATCCTCGCCTGCGGCGCCGCGATCGAGAAGCCGGTCGTCCGCGACCACCAGCTGGCCGTGGGCTGGGAGATGGCCGCGAACCTCAGCCTCGATCACCGCGTCATCGATGGCGCGATGGCCGCTCGCTACCTCGCGACCCTCAAGTCGATGATCGAGGAGCCGATGCGGCTCCTCGCCTGAGGCGCCAAACCGACTCCTTTCCGGAC
>JAYZBK010000029.1:0-23922 GCA_036339295.1 Planctomycetota bacterium | reverse complement strand
AGCGGGCGTCCCTACGGCGAGGACGAGGTCGAGTCGCGGCACCGCGATGCCGGGCTCTTCGCCCGAGTCAGCATCGAGGAGGGCGCGGACGTCGACATCAGCTTCCCCTACCTCCAGGCGTTCCGGACCTTCGCGGCCTTCACCGCCGCGGAGCTGTACCGGCGGTTCGAGGCCGGCGAATGGACCGAGGGCTTCGACGTCGCGCTCGCCAACGCCCGCGTCCTCCGACAGCTCTGCGATCGGCAGATGCTGGGCGAGAAGGCGGAGGCGATGCTCATGCTCGCCGAGGGGATGTCGGTCATTCGGGACGCGATGTGGACCTACGTCGGCAAGATGCCCGAGGCCGAGCTCCAGCGCGTCTCGACCAAGGAGCTTCCGTTCCTCATGGTCGCCGACGCCGAGCGACTCAAGCGACTCCAGCTGCCCGAGGGCGACGCCCTGGTCGTCCAGTCGATCCTCGACGAGGTCTTCGGCGGGATGGGGAGTCCGAACCCCCAGCGACTGGGCGAGGTCTTCGGCGCGATGCAGGCGGACGAGAGCCCGCTCACGCAGTTCGGGGCCACCAAGCGATGGGAGAAGATCGCCGAGTTCCACGGCAGCCTCGAGGCGTCGCAGCAGAAGCTCGTCGACGTGTACGACGACTGGTGGCGGCGGTGGCGGATCCGGCCCTACGACCCGATCCAGGAGGTCCCCAGCGAGTTCTCCCGACTCAACGAGGTCCGCTACGCGATCATCGCGGAGTCGATCGCCGACCTTCAGGACCTCTTCGATCTCCGGCTCCAGCTCATCGCCGAGATCAACGGCACGATCATGGGTGCCGGCCTCTGCGGCTACCGGGCGAAGTACGGCAACTGGCCCCGGGATCGCGAGCAGGCGTACGTGACCTTCATCCCCAAGCGATTCGACTTCGACCCGTTCGACAAGCAGTACGGCCGCTTCCTCTTCGACTACCTCGGCAGCAGCCGGCGGGCGGTCGACACCGACTACGGACGGATCTACGTCGACGAGTGCGTCGTCTACGCCCGGGGCGCCGACCTGGAGAACTCCGACTTCGAGGAGGCCACCCTCGACGGAAGCACCGGCGACATGATCCTCTGGCCGCCGCTGCGGGCCCTCGCCCGCGAGCAGGACCTGATCGACTGAGCCGGTTCACCCCGGCCACGGAACTGACCACCGACCGGCGCCGGACGTCGGACTGGAGCGCCACACCATGAGCGATTCCGATCGCATCGAAGACGTCGTGATCATCGGATCGGGCCCCGCGGGCTGGACGGCGGCGATCTACGCCGCCCGGGCCAACCTCGAGCCGCTCTGCATCGTCGGAACTCCCCGGCAGGATCCCGCTCCGGTGCTGCCCGGCGGCCAGCTGATGCTCACGACCGACGTCGAGAACTACCCCGGGTTCCCGGAGGGCGTCACCGGCCCCGAGATGATGCAGATGTTCCAGAAGCAGGCCGAACGCTTCGGGACCCGCGTCCTCGGCGCCGACGTGGACCGCTGCGAGTTCGGGGAGCGCCCGTTCACGCTGCATCTCTCCAACGGCAGCGCCGTCCGCGCCCGCTCGGTCATCATCGCCACCGGGGCCACCGCCAACTGGCTGGGGCTGGAGAACGAGCTCCGTCTCGCGACCTCCGGCGGGGGCGTCTCGGCGTGTGCGGTCTGCGACGGCGCGCTCCCGGTGTTCCGCGACAAGCCGCTGGCGGTCGTCGGCGGTGGGGACACCGCGATGGAGGAGGCGGCGTACCTCACGAAGTTCGCGTCGACCGTCCACATCATCCACCGTCGGGACGAGTTCCGGGCCTCCAAGACCATGCAGGAGCGGGTCCTCTCCGCGCCGAACGTGAAGGTCCACTGGAACCGGACGGTGGTCGACGTCCTCGGTGACGACTTCATCACCGGGCTCCGGCTCGAGGACACGGTGAACGGTGGCACCGAGGATCTCGAGGTGAGCGGCCTCTTCATCGCGATCGGCCACGCCCCGGCCACGAAGTTCCTCCAGGACAGCGGCATCGACTTCGACGACAGCGGCTACGTGCACCTGCCCGACGGCGGCTCGAGCCTGACGAACATCGAAGGGGTCTTCGCCGCGGGTGACGTCGCCGACCACGTCTACCGACAGGCGATCACCGCTGCCGGCATGGGTTGTCGAGCCGCGATCGACGCGGAACGGTGGCTCGCCGAGCAGGGGGGGAACGGTTGAAGAAGAAGGACAGCCTGATCACGGTGCTCATCCTCGTCGGCCTCGTCGCCGGCGCGGTGCTCGGGCAGGTGCTCCACGGTTCGGTCGCGGACCCGACCGCGACCGGCGAGCAGTGGATGGAACTCGGGAAGCTGATCCTCGTCCGGCCGCTGATGCTGCTGGTTCTTCCGCTCGTCTTCCTCTCGGTGGTGGTCGGCGTGACCTCGATCGGCGACCCGTCGAGGCTCGGGGTGGTCGGAGGTTCGACGCTCGTCTACTACTTCGGGACCATGCTGGCGGCGGTCGTGCTGGGCGCGGTGCTCGTCACCGTCGTCTCGCCCGGGTCGGGTCTCTCCGAGGAGGCGGTCGCCAGCCTGCAGACCCAGGGCGCGGCGGTCTACGAGGAGAACACGGGACTTCGCGGGGCGATGGACACCGCGAACGACAAGGGCCTCGGCGGCGCCTGGATGAACATCCTCGAGCAGGTGATCCCGACGAACTTCTTCGCGGAGCTCGCCAACGGGCGCACGCTCGGCGTCATCGTCTTCGCCCTCCTGCTCGGACTCGCCCTCGCGGCGATCGGGGAGGCCGGCCGGCCCGCGATCACGACGTTCCGCTCGCTCTTCGAAGGCACGATGAAGCTCGTCCTCTGGATCCTCTGGCTGACGCCGACCGGCGTCTTCCTGCTCGTCACGGGCACGGTCGCCAAGATCGGCCTCGGTTCGCTCGTCGGGCCGCTCGGGGCGTACATGGCGACCGTCCTGGTCGGCCTCGCGATCCACGCATTCATCACGCTGCCCGCCGTCCTCGCGATCTTCGGTCGGGTGAACCCCTACAAGTTCATGCTCCGGATGCGGAAGGCGCTCCTGACCGCCTTCGGCACCGACTCGAGTTCGGCCACCCTGCCCGTGACCATCGAGACCGCGATCGACCAGGGAGGCTGCAGCAAGCGCAGCGCGAACTTCGTCCTTCCGCTCGGAGCGACCGTCAACATGGATGGCACCGCGCTCTACGAGGCGGTGGCCGTCGTGTTCATGTTCCAGCTCTGGGGCATCACGCTCGGTCTCGGGGAGCTCGTGATCGTCGTGGTGACCGCGACCCTCGCGGCGGTCGGGGCGGCCGGCATCCCGAGTGCGGGCCTCGTGACGATGGTCATCGTGGTGACCGCGGTGAACGCGAGTCTCGCCGGGCAGGGCGTGGAACCGCTGCCGCTCGAGGCGATCGGCGTCATCATCGGCGTCGACCGGATCCTCGACATGTGCCGGACCACGGTGAACGTCTGGGGCGATGCGGTGGGGGCGCGGGTGATGACCCGGCTCGCCCCCGACGACGAACCCGCCGCGGCCTGAACCCCGCCACGGGCTGAACGAGATCGGCCGGCGAGGCCGTGGGCTCGTCAGCTCGGCAGCACGCTCCTGACGTGGAGCTCGACCATCTGGGCGTCGTCGATCGGCCCCGGGGCCTCGATCATCAGGTCGCCACCCGACTGCGTCTTCGGGAACGCGATGACGTCCCGGATGTTGTCGGTGCCCACGAGGTGCATCACGAGACGATCCAGGCCGAAGGCGATGCCGCCGTGCGGCGGGGCCCCGTGCTTGAGCGCCCTGAGCAGGAAGCCGAACTTCATCTCGGCCTCCTCGGGACTGAGACCGATCAGGTCGAAGACCTTCTGCTGCAGCTCGGGACGATGGATACGGATCGAGCCGCCGCCGATCTCGCTGCCGTTGCAGACGAGGTCGTAGCCGGCGCTGATGCAGTTGCCGGGATCGGTCTCGAGGAGCCCTTCCTCGCCCGGGTTCGGTGCGGTGAAGGGGTGGTGCAGGGCGACCCAGCGGTTGTTCTCCTCGTCGAGTTCGAACATGGGGAAGTCCACCACCCAGACGAACCGCCACGCGTCCTCGTCGATCAGGTCGAGGTCGCGGGCCACCTTGATCCGCAGCTCGCCGATCGCCTTCGTGGCGACCTCCCAGGTGTCCGCCGTGAACATGACGGTGTCGCCCTTCTCGCAGCCGAGACGCTCGATCAGTTCCGTGGCGATCGGCTCGACGAACCGCCCGACGCCCGATTCGAAGCCGTCGCCGGTGCACTTGGTCACCGGGACGCCGCCGGCCCCGAAGAGCTTGATCCACTCGCTGTACCCGTCGGTCATCTTCCGGGTGAGCTTGTCGGCGCCGCCCGGGACGCGGAACGCCTTGACGACGCCGGATCCCATCGGGCTCTTCTTCTCGAGGGCGGAGAGGAACACCCCGAACTCGGTCCTGCCCGCGAGGTCCGAGACGTCGGAGATCTCGAGGCCGAAGCGGAGGTCGGGACGGTCGATCCCGTAGGTCTCCATCGCCTCCTTCCAGGTCATCCGGGGGATCTCGGCGATCTCGACGTCGAGCATCTCCTTCCAGAGGGCCCGGGCGAAGTCGCCCATGATCTCGAGGACATCGTCGCGGTCCGCGAAGCTCATCTCGAGATCGATCTGCGTGAACTCGGCCTGGCGGTCGGCCCGGGGATCCTCGTCCCGAAGGCACTTCGGCAGCTGGATGTACCGCTCGCAGCCCGCGATCATCAGGATCTGCTTGAAGAGCTGCGGGCTCTGGGGCAGGGCGTACCACGAACCGGCCTCGAGTCGACTCGGGACGACGAAGTCGCGGGCGCCCTCCGGGGTCGACTTGATCAGCAGGGGGGTCTCGATCTCGAGGAAGTCCCGTTCGTGGAAGAACGACCGGGTGAACTGCGCGACCCGCGAACGCGTCTCGAGGATCCGCTGCATCTTCGGTCGCCGCAGGTCGAGGTAGCGATTCCGAAGACGGATCTCCTCGTTCATCTTCTCCGCCTCGACGTCGTCGGGGAGGATCGGGGGGGTCTCGGCCTTGTTCAGGATCTCGAGCTCCGCCGCCAGCAGCTCGATCTCGCCCGTGGCGAGCTTCGGGTTGGCGCCGCCCTCCCGGGCCCGGACGACGCCCTTCACCGCGATCACGTCCTCTCTTCGAAGGCCCTGCGCGGCCTCGACCACCTCGGCGGGGACGTCGGCGGAATCGAACACCACCTGGGTCAGGCCGTGCCGGTCTCGGAGGTCGATGAAGACCAGGGACTTCGAATGGTCCCGATAGGTGTTCACCCAGCCGGCGAGGACGACGGTCTCGCCGACGTGATCGGGTCGGAGGGCGTTGCAGGAGTGGGTCCGCTTGAGCATGGGTGATCGCGATCCGTGGGGTCGGTGGACGATGGAGAACGGGGATCGTACCCAAGGCCGCGTCCTCGCGGCCGCCGGGGACGCCGCCGATGTACCCTTCCCGGCATGGAAGGCCCGGCCGTCGACGAGGGACCCGCCCATTCCTCCGCCGCCCCGGCACCGCCGCGGGGGGCGACGATCCTGTTCACGGCCTTCGAGCCGAGCGGCGACGCCCATGCCGCCCCGGTGATCGCGGAGCTCCGACGCCGGCGACCGGACCTCGACATCCGGGCCTGGGGCGGTCCCCGGATGGAGGCCGCCGGTGCCACGATCGTCGAGCGGACGAGCGAGGACGGGGTCATGGGCCTCGGGGGACTCCTCAAGGCGTTCGAGATGAAGCGGACCATCGACCGGATCGATCGCTGGGCGGCCGCGCACCCGGTCGCGCTGCACGTCCCGGTGGACAGCCCCTCGGCCAACTTCCCGATCTGCAAGCGATTGCGGCGACGCGGCACCCGGACGATCCACCTCATCGCCCCGAAGGTCTGGGCGTGGGGGCAGTGGCGGGTGCGGAAGCTCCAGCGATGGAGCGACCACGTGCTCTGCATCCTGCCCTTCGAGGAGCAGTGGTTCCGGTCCCGAGGCGTGGCCGCCACGTTCATCGGGCACCCGGTCATCGCGAAGACGCTCGACGAATCCGGCCTCGCGATCGAGCGGGCGTCGCTTCCGAAGGGATCGCCGCGGGTCCTCGTGCTCCCGGGAAGTCGCAGCGGCGAGATCGACTCGAATCTTCGATTCCAGCTCGAGGCCTTCGCCGCCATTCGCAGGAAGCATCCTGACGCGGCGGCGGTGATCGTCGCCGCCAACGAGCGGATCGAAGCGACGATCCGGGATCGCTTCGCCTCGCTGCTGGATGGGGTCTCGGTGCAGGAGGGTGGACTCGAGGCGGTGATCGGCTGGGCGGATCTCGCCCTGGCGACAAGCGGCACCGTGAGCCTCGATCTCGCCCGCCAGGGGTGCCCGATGATCGGGAGCTACGCGATCCCGCGGTGGCAGACGATCGTCGCCTCGATCTTCATCAGGACGCCGTGGAAGCTCCTGCCGAACATCGTCGCGAACCGCGAGGTCGTCCCCGAGTTCGTCCCGTACCCCGCCTCCAGGGGGCCCCGCCCCATGATCGAGGCGGCCCTGCCCCTGCTCGCCGACGAGGTCGCCCTGGATGCCATGAGGACCCGGCTCGAGGAGGTCAGGGCGGCGTTTCGGGGCCTCGATCCGGGCCCGGAGGCGGCGGAACGCATCCTCGAGCTCATGAGCGGCTGGTACGTGGATGCCGAGCGGGCCGGCGGCGAGGAATCCCCGGCGTCGCCCTGACGGGATTTTCCTTGGCTGCGGGGGCCGTGGGCGCTACCCTCTGGGGGGCGGGAAGATCGCTCGGGAGGAAGATCTTCCGGTTCCCCACCAAGGAGTTCAACATGAGATGTGCAGCAGTCGTGCGGTCGTGTGCCGCCGCCACCCTCGCCGTGTCGTTCTCGGCCGCCTCCGCGGATGTCGTCTGGGACGAGGCGACCAATGGAGACCTGTCGGACGACTATCTCGCCCCGACGTTCATCGACGTGTCCGAGGGCAGCAACAACGTCATCTTCACCACCGACCAGGACGGTGACGACGACGACATCTTCACCTTCACGATCGCCGAGGGCTACGAGCTCGTCGGGTTCGTCCTCGACGACTTCGTCACCGACGATCCCTTCAACCTCGCGTTCATCTCGATCATGCCCGGCAACCAGATGCCCTTCGACCCGGCGACCCCGGCGCCCGAGGAGCTTCTCGGGTACACGCTCTTCAACATGTCCGCCGTCGGCAACGATCTCTTCCTCGAGATGGGCGCCGCCTTCGGCACGATCGGGTACGACGGTCCGCTCGGGGCCGGCGACTACACGGTCTGGGCCCAGGAGACGAGCCCGTCGGTCGACGACTGGAACATCAACATCGTCGTCGCCCAGGTGCCGGCCCCCGGCGTCCTCGCCGTTCTCGGCACCGCTGGACTCGCCGCTCGCCGCCGACGCGGCTTATCCAATTCGTCCGCCAACGACCGCCGACCGACGCGACGGCGTGCCCGAACGGGCACGCCGTCGTTCTTCGTCCGCCGGATCGATCAACCCCGCCCGACGGGAATCACGGCGACCAGGCCCGCAGCGTTTCCGTGGCGGTCGGTGACGGGGAACGTGCGGACGACGGCACCCAGGGTCGGGAGGCCCTGTTCGGCCGCGTGACGGTCGAGGGCACGGGCGTCGCGGGCCATCGTCTCCTCGTCCGGTCCGAATGCGACGACCAGCACGGCGGCGTGTCGCACGCCCCGGGCGTGGGCGAGCCGGGCGAGGTCGACGGTGGTCCTCTTCGGCAGGGTCGAGAGGTCGCCCGCCTCCCCGAGGTCGCGGCAGGCGGCACCGGTCTTCACCTCGAGCCAGAACGCGTCCCCGGGATCGAGCGGCTCCGGCGGCGGGGGCGCGAGCTCGGCGAACAGGCCGGGGGCGTCGTCCTCGTCCTCCGCGGGTTCGTCGCCGAGATCGAGCGGTCGGTCGTCGGGGCGGAGGACGAAGTCGCAGCGGGTGCCCACGCTGCGGATCGGCTCGCCCGCCCGATGGGGGAACCGGAGCTCGCGGAGGGGATGGAGCCCGGCCTCCGTGAACCCCGTCTCGAGGATCGCCTGGATCTCGCGCTCGGGCAGGCTGTCGACGCCGCGGACCTCCTGGCCGAGATCGCGGTCCTCGCACGCCGCGCGCACCGCCGCGACCGCGGCATCGGCCACGGTCGCGGCGGAGATCGTCGCGAGGTGCGGGTCGGCGGTCACTCCTTCGCCATGTCCTCGATGTTGCGGGCCTCGTGGCTCTTGAACTCGCCCGACTTGAGGCGGCGGCCGTAGTCGTGGTACGCCTTCATCGCGATCGCACCGAAGATCAGCATGATCGGGATGTTGGCCCAGAGCATGACGCCGGTGCCGAGGGCGGTCAGGTTGTCGAGCTCCTTGTCGCTCGTGATGATCGGCAGGGTCGAGACCACGATCATGAGGCAGTAGACGACCTTGTAGGGGAGCACGCTGCCCTTGCCGAGCATGAAGATCATGCCCTGCTCGCCGTAGTAGCTCCAGGAGATCATGGTGGAGATCGCGAAGAGCCAGGAGGCGATGAGGATGAGCCAGGTGCCCAGACCGGGGATGGCCCGGTCGAAGGCGTGGGCGGTGAGGGTGGCCCCGGGATAGTCCTTGTAGACGTCCACGCCCACGAACGCCGGAGGGGTGTCGCTCGAGACGAGTTCGGCGTCGAAGATCGCGACGTAGCCGCCCTCCTCGAGTTCCTCGACCTCGCCGTAGACCCGGACCCGGGCCGTTCCGGTGTCGTCGTCGAGCTGGTCGGTCTCGGCCACGAGGAACACCGTGTCGCCGGAGACCCAGTCCTTCCCGGTGGTCTGCCGGGCCTCCTTGTTCTTGCTCGGCAACGACACGAACCAGACCGCCGTCTCCTCGGCGTCACCGGGATCGTGGTCGCCGAAGGTGCCGACGCTCCAGCCGCCTTCCGACTGCGTCAGGGCCGGGGCCGAGGCGAGCGTCGCCTCGCCGGTCGAGTCGCGGTCCCACGCCCCGGTCGAGAGGATGACCAGCGCCGTCAGGGTGCAGACGATGATGGTGTCGATGAAGGGCTCGAGGCCCGCGACCACCGCCTCGCGGACGGGCTCCTTGGTCTTCGCCGCACTGTTGGCGATCGTGGAGGAGCCCTGGCCGGCCTCGCTCGAGAAGAGGGCTCGCTTCATGCCCCAGAGGAAGGCGTACCCCGCGGTGCCGCCGATGAAGGCGCCGGCCGCATCGGTCGGACTGAAGGCGCTCTTGACGATGAGCACCAGGATCTCGGGGATCGCGGTGATGTTCATCAGCAGGACCACGATGCCGGCGAGCAGGTAGAGCACGCACATGAACGGGACGAGGATGCCGGCGACGTGACCGATCCGCTTGATGCCGCCGATGATGACCGCACCGACCACGAGGGCGAGGATGATGCCGACCGCGACCGCCGGAATGCCGAGGGCCTCCTCGGTCTGCACGCCCACGTTCCAGGCCTGGAACATGTTGCCGCCGGTGATCGCGGAGATCAGAAGGGTGATGCAGAAGATCACGCCGACGACCATGCCGATCGGCGCCAGTCCCCAGGCGGCGAAGCCCTTCTTCGCGACGTACATCGGACCGCCGTGCGGTTCGTCCGGGTTGCTGGTGTCGCGGTAGAGCATCGAGAGCGTGACGCTCGTGGTCTTGAGGGCCATGCCGGCGAGTCCGACCATCCACATCCAGAAGACCGCGCCGGGGCCGCCGAGGGCGATCGCGACGGCGACGCCACCGATGTTGCCGAGACCGACGGTCGCGGAAAGGGCGGCGGAGAGGGCCTGGAAGTGGTTGATCGCGCCGGGGTCGTCCTTGTCGTCGTACTTGCCCGCGGTCACCGCGGTGCCGTGGGCCAGGGCCCGGTACTGGCAGAAGCCCGACCAGAGGGTGAAGAGGACGCCCACGCCGAGCACGGTGTAGAGCACCCAGTCCGCCCAGATGACGCCGTTGATGACGTCGAGGACGCTGTTCATGCGTTCAAGGAAGGTCATGTCTTCGATTCGCTCCGGGGTGTGTGGAGGAGGTCCGGTCGGGGATCAGTCGGTGGGTTGGTCGGAAGGGGGCGCCTCGAGGCCCTCGCCGTCGGTGGTCGCGGCGGGGGGTTCGGTCGCCTCCGCCCCGCCCCCGAGCAGGGCGTCGATGTCGAGGACGCCGATCGCCTGGAGGAAGACCAGCAGGACCGCGGCGGGGGCGAGCCAGCGAAGCAGGAGCAGCCAGCCCACGTAGAGGTTCCGCAGGCTCGCTCCCTCGGTGAAGCCCGTGTGGCGAGCCTCCTCGGTCACGCGCCAGCCCATGAACAGGGCGACGCCGAGACCGCCGACGGGGAGCATGAGGTTCGAGACGAGCCAGTCGGCCGAGTCGAACCAGTTCTTGCCGGTGATGTCGGCGAAGCCCTCGTTGAAGAGGCCGCCGAGGGCGCTGCCGTTGGAGAGGGCCGACGGCAGGGCGAAGATGATGATCGCCACGCCGCAGACCACGGCGGCGACGCTCCGGGAGACGCCCTTCTCGTCGATGAAGTAGCTCGCGGCGACCTCGAGCAGCGAGATGGCGCTGGTGAGGGCGGCGAAGAAGAGGAGGACGAAGAAGATCGTCGCCCAGATCGTGCCTCCGGGGAGGTCCATCAGCGCGATCGGCATGTTCTGGAAGACGAGCCCCGGCCCGGCCGCCGGATCGAAGCCCGACGCGAAGGTGATCGGGAAGAGGACGAGGCACGCGATCAGGGCGATCAGGGTGTCGAGCCCGCCGATGATGAAGCCGGTCGCGACGACGTCGTCCTTGCGGCGAAGGTACGAGCCGTAGGCGACCATGGCGCCCATGCCGATCGAGAGGGTGAAGAAGGCGTGGCCGAGGGCCTCGAGCACGCCCGCCGCGGAGAGCTCCTTCGCGTGGATCCCGAAGACGAAGTCCACCGCCCGATCGAAGCCCTCCCCGACCATCGCGGCCCGGATCGCGAGCGCCACGAGCATCAGTCCGAGGGCGGGAAGCATGATCTTGCTCGCGGTCTCGATGCCGCCCTTCACCCCCGCCGCCACGATCGTGATCGTGATGGCCATGAAGGCGAGCATCCAGCCGACGTTGATCGCGGGGCTGCTGGCCACCTCGCCGAAGTACCCCTGCACGTCGTCGTTGGACATGCCGGCGAAGCCGCCGCGGACCGCGGTGATCGCGTACTGCATCGTCCAGCCGGCGATGACCGCGTAGTACGAGAGGAGGATGAACGCCGCCGCGACCCCCATCCATCCGAAGGTCATCCAGGGACTGGCCGGTCCCGAGAGTTCCCGGAAGGCGGGCACGGTGGACTTCTGCGTGTGCTTGCCCAGGACGACCTCGGCGAGCAGGATGGGGATGCCGACGCCGAGGATGCAGACGAGGTAGATCAGGACGAAGAGGCCGCCGCCGTTCTCGCCGGTGATGTACGGGAACTTCCAGACGTTCCCGAGACCCACCGCGGAACCCGCGGCGGCAAGGATGAATCCCAGCTTGGATCCCCAGTGGCCGCGATCGCTCATGCCACGCTGCTCCAGCCCCTTGGACCGGTCCGGCGTCGGGGGACGGGGCGGACCGGGTCGCAACGGATGATCGTTCCGACGCCCGAGAATATATCGGGAACCGGTGCTCTCCATCGACTCGCCCGCCGCGGCGGAGGCCCTATGATCCCCTCGATGCGGGAGTTCCGACTGCGGGATGATCTCGAGCGGGTCGCGGTGGAGGGCTACGCCCTCCCCCTCGGCGTCGAACGGCTGGAGGCCCCGGCGCCTCGGCAGGGGTACGTGGTCGACTTCGTCTCCGGCGAGGACGACGCCCCGGACACCTACGCCTTCCAGCTGGCCATCAGCCATGAACGGCTCCGGCCGCTCCTGCACGCGCTGTTCGAGCTCCTGCCGGGCGAGGTCTCGCCGGTGGTCGAGATCGGTTCGGTCGATGCGTACCGCTCGATCGACACCTATCTCGCGGCCGAGCCGCTGTTCATCGACGACTTCCTCGCCACGTGGGACGAGTTCGAGCCCATCCTGCTCGAGGAGGTCTCGATCGGGGTCGGCGCGACGGCGGAAGAGCCGTTCCTCGAGGTGTTCGTGGACGCCTGGAAGTCGGTCGCCGTCCAGTGCCAGGTCGACATGAGGGAGGCGGTGGACGCGATCCTCGAGGCCCATGGGCTGCAGGAGGTCTCCGAGACCTGGGACGAGCAGGCGTTCGACGGCGTCGACCCGCCCTATCGCATGCGGGAGATCCTCGTCATCGAGGACGAGCATTCGCCCGATCTCGACGAGCTGCTGCTGCAGCTCCGCGAGGACTGGGGGCTCCAGCTCGATGTCGACCCGCACTCGAACATCGACGAGGGCGGCCGCGAGCTGGGATTCACGCTCTGGCACGCCATCGCGATGGCCGATCCGGTCGCCGAGAAGTCGGGCGGGGCGTACGTCGCGGTCTGGGCGACCGCTCGCAGCCTCGAGGAGGCCGAGGACCTGATCGAGGCCGCGGTCGAGGGCAGTGGGGAATGGCTTCTCGACCGCATCTACTCGATCGAACGCGTCGCCTTCGATGAACGCCCCGACGACATGTCGGAACTCGCGCCTCGCCGGGATCGGGCGGAGGTCCACTCCATCGCGGTCGACGAGTGGGGCGAGGGCGATGCCCCGCCGCCCGCGGACGGCCGCGGCTGGGGCCCCCCGGGTGGTCGTTCCCGATGAGCATCGACGAGCCCTGGTATCGCGACGGACTCCGCTTCGAGTGCACCTGCTGCGGCAACTGCTGCACGGGTGGCGAGGGAGCGGTGTGGTTCGACGACGACGAGGGGCGGGCGATGGCGGACGAGCTCGGGATGGACTATCCAGAGTTCCTCGTCCGGCACACCCGGATGATCGACGGCCATCGATCGCTCAACGAACACCTGACGGGATTCGGCTACGACTGCGTCTTCCTCGATCGGGAGAGCGTGCCCGGGAAGGCGGTCTGCAAGGTCTACGGCTCGCGGCCCAGCCAGTGCCGGACGTGGCCGTTCTGGCCCGAGCTCGTCCGAAACGAGCCATCGTGGTCGAAGGCGAAGAAGAACACGCCCTGCCCGGGCATGGGCCAGGGGCGGCTCTACACGGTGGAGGAGATCGTGGCGAGACTCGATCGCGAGAAGGGGTCCGAGGACAAGCCGTGGTGACCGAGGTCGACGCGTGGTTCGCGGCGCTCGACCGACCGGACATCGAAAGGGAGATCGAGGAGATCCACCTCGAGATCGCCGAGGCCGTGAGGTCCATCGGCCCGCTCTGTCTCGCCAGCGGGCAGTGCTGCCGCTTCGAGGCCCACGGTCATCGGCTCTACGCGAGCGGGCTCGAGGTCGCTCGCTGCCTGGCGATCTGTCGGTCCGAGGGCCGGGGGATCACCCCGGAGGACGTGGCCCGTGCCGTCGAGCAGGGGGGATGTCCCTGGCAGGTCGGCCGCCTCTGCACCGCCCGCGACGGTCGGCCCACCGGCTGCCGGGTCTACTTCTGCGACCCCAGGGCGGCCGAGGTCGTCCCCGAACTCGCCGAACGGGCCCACGCCCGGATCAAGTCCCTCCACGAGCGTCACGGCATTCCGTACGCCTACGGGGAGTGGCGGATGATGCTCGAGACCGTTCTCACCGGCGAATCGGCCTGAGGAGGGGTCGGGCTCGTCCGCCGGGAGAGGGATGAAATGGTGGGGGCCGGGAATGAAAAGGGGACGAGCCCTTCGGCTCGTCCCCTGGATCTTCACTCGTGCGGTGCAGGTCGCCTCCGGCGTGGATCACTCCTCGCCGACGGGCTGCGTCTCCTGCAGCTTCTCGGGGGTGAGGACCTCGACCACCGCGTCGCGGCGTTCGGCCCCCATCGCCTCGGCCGCCATCGCGGCCTCCTGTCGCATCGCCATCTCCTCGGCGAGATCGATCTCGGGCTCGTCGACGAGCCGCTGGACCTTCATGCGGGAGTAGTCGCTGAAGCCCGTACCCGCCGGGATCAGGTGACCGAGGAGCACGTTCTCCTTGAGGCCCTGGAGCGTGTCGACCGCGCCCTTGAGGGACGCTTCCGTGAGGACCTTGGTGGTCTCCTGGAAGCTCGCACCGGAGAGGAACGACTCGGCCTGCAGCGACGCCTTGGTGATGCCGAGGAGGAGCGGCTGCGCCTTGACCATGCGGGGCTTCTTGGTCTTGGCGGGCTTCTTGCCGTCCTCCTTCGCGGAGTCGTTGGCTTCCTTCGCCTCGACCTTGGTGACGAGGGCCCCGACCGGGAGGTCGGTGTCGCCCGGATCCTCGACCCGGAGTCGATCGGCCAGCCCGACGTTCTCGAGGCGGTGCTGCCACTTGTCGACGATGTCGTTGGGCAGGAACTCGCTGTCGCCCGGGTCCACGATGCGGACCTTGCCGAGCATCTGGCGGAGGATGACCTCGATGTGCTTGTCCGAGATCGGCACGCCCTGGGCTCGGTAGACGTTCTGGACCTCGTCGAGCATGTAGAGGAAGAGCTCCTCCTCGCCCTTGATCTTGAGGATGTCCGCCGGAACGAGCGGGCCCTCGGTGAGACGGTCGCCCGCCTCCACGCGGTCGCCCGTGTGCACCCGGAGGGCCGTGCCCTGCGGGGCGTAGTGGGGGACCGGATCCAGATCGCCGTCCGGGTGGACGAAGATCGTCATCTTGCCCTTCCGCTTGTCGGGATCGAGCTCGATCCGGCCGGAGAACTCGGCCATCACGGCCGGATCCTTCGGGACGCGGGCCTCGAAGATCTCGGTGACGCGGGGAAGACCACCGACGATGTCGGCGGATCGGCCGGAGTCCTTCGGGACCCGGGCGATCATCTGGCCCATGACGACCGCCTCGCCGTCCTCGACCTCGATGCGGGCCTTGGCGGGGAGGTGGTGGAAGTCGAGCGTCTGCTCGCCCTCGACGATCTTGACCTGCGGGGCGCGATCGCCGGTGTGGCTCGTGACGATCCGCTCGATCTTGCCGGCCTTGGTCTCCTCGACCTTGAACGACTGGTCCTCGACGAGGTTCTCGTAGCGGATGACACCGCTCTTCTCGGCGAGGATCGGCTGGACGTGCGGGTTCCACGTGACGACGATCTGGCCCTTCTTGACCTTGTCGCCGTCGTTGGCGAGGATCTTGCCGCCGTAGGGCACCTTGAACTTGTCGATCTCACGGCCCTTGTCGTCGAGGAGATGGACCTCGCCGTTTCGCTTGAGCGCGACGCGGGCGGTGCCGTCCTCGTCCGTCACCTCGACCGCGTTGCAGTCGACGTGCTTGAGCGTTCCGTCGGCCGGTGCGGCCCAGTTCGTCTCGGCGAGCGAGCGGGTCGCGGTGCCGCCGGTGTGGAACGTACGCATGGTGAGCTGGGTGCCCGGCTCGCCGATCGACTGGGCGGCGATGATGCCGACCGCGAGGCCCTTCTCGACCTCCTGCCCGGTCGCGAGGTCGCGCCCGTAGCACTTGATGCACACGCCGCGGGGGGTGTGGCAGGTGAGGGGGCTGCGAACCTGGACCGACGGGATGCCGAGCGCCTCGATGCGGTCGGCCGCCGCCTCGTCGATGATCTGGTTCTTCTTGACGATGTTGACATCCATGATCGGATCGCGGATGTCCATGAGGCTGGTGCGGCCGACGATCTGGTCGCGGAGGGGGACGTCGACCTCCTCGCCCTTGAAGATCGCCCGCTTGGCGATGCCCTGCGTGGTGCCGCAGTCGGTCTCGGTGACGACGACCGACTGGGCGACGTCGCAGAGCTTCCGGGTGAGGTAGCCGGAGTCCGCGGTCTTGAGCGCGGTGTCGGCCAGTCCCTTCCGGGCGCCGTGGGTCGACGAGAAGTACTCGAGGACGTTCAGGCCTTCGCGGAAGTTCGCCCGGATCGGCGTCTCGATGATCTCGCCGCTCGGCTTGGCCATGAGGCCTCGCATGCCGGCGAGCTGCTGCATCTGCGACTGGTTGCCTCGGGCGCCGGAGTTCATGAACAGGTAGACCGGGTTGAGGTACCGCTTGCCTTCCTTCTTCTCGATCGAGGTCTCCTCGAACGTCTCCGGATCGCGGCGGTCCTCCTTCAGGGCCTCGATGAGCTTGTCGGTGAGGTCCTTGCGGCAGGTGGCCCAGATGTCGAGCAGCTGGTTGTGCCGTTCCCGCTCGGTGATGGCACCGCTCTGGTACGCCTTCTCGACGCGGTCGACCCGCTTCTGGGCGCCGTCGAGGAGCTTCTTCTTCTCGCCGGGGATGCGGAGGTCGTTGACGCCGAACGAGAGGCCGGACGTGGTGGAGTGCCGGAACCCGACCTCCTTCATCGCGTCCAGGAGATCGATGGTCTCGGCCTTGCCGAGTCGCTCGAAGGTCTCGTCGATGACGCGGGCGCAGCCCTTCTTGCCCAGCGGGCAGTTGTAGAAGGGCATCCGGGTGCGATCGGCGATGATCTCGTTGAAGTAGATCCGGCCGACGGTGGTGCGGATGCGGCGGTTCGGCGGCATGTCGACCGCGGCCGACTTCTCGCCCTCGGTGCCTTCGGCCCCGCCCACGACCTGCTTGAACTCGGCGAGCCGGACGAGGATGTGCTCGTGGATGCCGATCTCGCCGAACTCGTGGGCGAGGATGGCCTCCGTCTCGTCCTTGAAGACGCGCAGCTCGCCCTCGGGGCGTTCGGCCTCGTCGCCGTCCTGGGCGGTGAGGAACGCGACGCCCATGACGATGTCCTGCGACGGCGAGACGATGGGGTTGCCGTTGGCCGGGCTGAAGATGTTGTGCAGGGACAGCATCAGCACGTGGGCCTCGGTCTGGGCCTCCACCGAGAGGGGGAGGTGGACCGCCATCTGGTCGCCGTCGAAGTCGGCGTTGTAGCCCGTGCAGACGAGCGGATGGATCTTGATCGCGTTGCCTTCGACCAGCACCGGCTCGAAGGCCTGGATGCCCATGCGGTGAAGCGTGGGGGCTCGGTTCAGGAGCACCGGATGGTTCCGGATCACCTGCTCGAGGATGTCCCAGACCTCGGGGTCGCGACGCTCGAGCATCCGCTTCGCGCTCTTGATCGTGTCGGCGTAGCCGTGCTGCTTGAGCTTGCGGATGATGAACGGCTGGAAGAGCTCGAGGGCGATCTTCTTCGGGAGGCCGCACTGCCAGAGCTTGAGGTCCGGGCCGACGACGATGACGGAACGGGCCGAGTAGTCGACCCGCTTCCCGAGGAGGTTCTCGCGGAACCGGCCCTGCTTGCCCTTGATCATGTCGGTGATCGACTTGAGCGGGCGGTTCGAGGAGCCGAGGACCGGACGACGGCAGCGGCCGTTGTCGAAGAGGGCGTCGACGGCCTGCTGCAGCATCCGCTTCTCGTTGCGGATGATGACCTCGGGGGCGTTGAGGTCCATCAGCTTCTTGAGGCGGTTGTTCCGGTTGATGATGCGGCGATAGAGATCGTTGAGGTCGCTCGTCGCGAAGTTGCCGCTCTCGAGGAGGACGAGCGGTCGCAGGTCGGGCGGGATGACCGGCACGACGTCGAGGACCATCCAGGTCGGATCGTTCTCCGAGTCGCTGATCTGCTTGACGATCTTGAGCCGCTTGGAGAGGTCCTTCTTCTTCTGCTTGCTGCGGGTCTCGTTCAGCTGCTGGCGAAGGTCGAACTCGAGTTCGACGAGGTCGAGCTGGTCGAGGAGCTCGCGGCTCGCCTCGGCGCCCATCATCGCGGTGAACGCGGTGGGGCCGAACTTCTCGCGGGCCTCCCGGTACTCGTCCTCGGTCAGGACCTGCTGTCGCTGGAGTTCGGTGTCACCGGCGTCGACGACCACGTAGTCCTGGAAGTAGATGACCTTCTCGAGGTCGCTGGTCTTCATCTCGAGGAGGTTGCCGAGTCGCGACGGCATCGCCTTGAAGAACCAGATGTGGACGATCGGGGCGGCCAGGTTGATGTGGCCCATGCGCTTGCGGCGCACGCGGGAGTGGGTCACCTTGACGCCGCAGCGGTCGCAGATGATCCCCTTGTACTTCGTGCCCTTGTACTTGCCGCACGCGCATTCATAGTCCCGCTCGGGTCCGAAGATCCGCTCGCAGAACAGACCGTCCTTCTCGGGACGGTAGGTGCGGTAGTTGATGGTCTCGGGTCGCTTGACCTCGCCGAAGCTCCAGCTCCGGATGTCGTTGGGGCTGGCGAGGGTGATCTTCACCGAGCCGTAGTCGTTGACGCGATCGAAGACGTTTTCGGACATGATCGGGGGTACTCCCGAGGGCGTGCAGTTCGTGAACCGGCCGGGGCCGGTCGGGGTTCCGGCCGAGGCCGGAGACGGTGGGGAAGGGCGCTCACAACACCGAGCCGGTGTCCTCCTGCTCCTTCTCCAGGGTGATGTTCATGCCGAGACCCTTGATCTCGTGGCAGAGGACGTCGAACACCACCGGCATGCCGGCCTGCAGCGTGTTCGTGCCCTTGACCATCGAGTCGTAGATCTTGGTCCGTCCCTCGACGTCGTCGCTCTTCACGGTGAGGAGCTCCTGAAGGACGTAGGCCGCACCGTAGGCCTCGAGGCCCCAGACCTCCATCTCCCCGAACCGCTGGCCGCCCGTCCGGGCCTTGCCACCGAGCGGCTGCTGGGTGATGAGGGAGTAGGGGCCCGTGGAACGGGCGTGGATCTTGTCGTCCACCAGGTGGTGGAGCTTGAGCATGTACATGTAGCCGACGGTGGTGCGCTGCTGGAACGCCTCGCCGGTCCGGCCGTCGAAGAGCTGGATCTTGCCGTCGACCGGCATGCGGGCGAGCAGCTCCCGGGGATGGCCCGGATCCTCGCCGGTCTCCTCGAACGCGTCGAGCCTCGCCTGGACGTGCTCGTTGGCCTCGCGGACCGCGTCGAAGATCTCCGACTCGTGCGCCCCGTCGAAGACGGGAGTGACCGCCTGGAAGCCGAGGACCGCCGCGGCCCACCCGAGGTGGACCTCGAGGATCTGGCCCACGTTCATGCGGCTCGGCACGCCGAGCGGGTTGAGCAGGATGTCGACGGGCGTCCCGTCCTCCAGGAACGGCATGTCCTCCTCGGGGACGAGGCGGGCGATGACGCCCTTGTTGCCGTGTCGGCCGGCCATCTTGTCACCCACGGAGAGGGGGCGCTTGGTGGCGAGGTAGACCTTGACCATCTCGAGGACGCCGGACGGCAGTTCGTCGCCACGCTTCATGTGGGCGAGTCGACGCTGCTTCTCCTTCTCGATCCCCTCGATGCGGGGCCAGAAGCGGCTCTTCTCGGCGATCGCCGCCTCGCGGATCTCCTTGGATCCCTTGATCCACTTGTCGGAGAAGTTCTCGAGCTGCTCGAGGATGACCTCGGGGATGTCGCTCGCACCGACCTTCTGGCGGGTGGAGGGGTCGACCATCTCCGAGCCCGTCATCTCGTTGATCCGACCGACCATCTCCTTGAAGAGTGCGATCGCCCGGGCGTCCATCGACTCCTCGAACTCCTGCATGTCGGTCTTGAGCTGCTTCTTCTGGTCGTCGTTGAGGTGCATCCGACGGCTGAAGTGCCGGGTGCCGATGACGATGCCGTTGGTCCCGGCCGGGACCTCGAGCGAGTCGTTCTTCACGTCCTCGCCGGCGCGGCCGAAGATCGCGTGGAGAAGCTTCTCCTCGGGACTCAGCTCGGACGGCGCCTTGGGGCTCACCTTGCCGACCAGGATGTCCCCGGGGCCGACCTTCGCCCCGATCCGGATGATCCCGACGTCGTCGAGGTTCCGGAGCATCTTCTCGGAGACGTTCGGGATGTCGTTGGTGAACTCCTCGCGTCCGAGCTTGGTCTCCCGGATCTCCACCTCGAACGAGTCGATGTGGATCGAGGTGAACGCGTCGTCCTTGACCAGCCGCTCGTTCAGGACGATGGCGTCCTCGAAGTTGTAGCCGTCGAAGGTGTTGAAGGCGACGAGGGCGTTGCGGCCGATCGCCAGCTCGCCCATGAGGGTCGAGGCGCCGTCGGCGATGAGCTGGCCGGCCTCGACCTTGTCGCCGAGCTTGACGACCGGCTTCTGGTTCTGGCAGGTCCGCTCGTTGAGCCCGACGAACTTGCGGAGCTCGTACTCGTCGGCGTTGTCGATGACGATCTTGGTCGAGTCGACGAAGGTCACCTCGCCGCCGCGACGGGCCGTCACGAGCATGCCGGAGTACGGGCCGATCTCCCGCTCCATGCCGGTCGCCACCAGCGGCGGGTCGACCTTGATCAGCGGCACGGCCTGTCGCTGCATGTTCGAGCCCATGAGGGCCCGGTTCGCGTCGTCGTGCTCGAGGAACGGGATGAGCGAGGCGGAGATGCCCACGATCTGCTTGGGCGAGACGTCGACGTGCTCGACGTCCTTCGCGTCGCAGAGGAGCAGGTCGCCGTCCTTGCGGGCGAGGATGTTCCCGTCGGCGAGCTTGCCGTCGGGCGAGATGGCGTCGCTGGTCGCGAGGACCCGCTGGAGCTCCTCGTCCGCCCGGAGCAGGTCGACCGTCGAGGTCACCTTGCCCGACTTCACCTTGCGGTAGGGCGTCTGGAGGAAGCCGTAGTCGTCGATCTCGGAGTAGATGCCGAGCGAGGCGATCAGGCCGATGTTCGTGCCTTCGGGCGTCTCGATCGGACAGATCCGGCCGTAGTGCGAGATGTGGACGTCGCGGACCTCGAAGCCCGCCCGCTTCCGGTTGAGGCCGCCGGGGCCGAGGGCGGAGAGTCGTCGCTCGTGCACGAGCATCGACAGCGGGTTCGTCTGGTCGACGACCTGCGAGAGCTCCGACCGGCCGAAGAAGAAGTCGATCGCGCTCGAGATGCTCTTCGAGTTCACGAGGTCGCTGATGCGGCTGAGCTCGTCGGGATCCTTGACGCTCATCCGCTCCTGGACGGTGCGGCGGAGCTTGAGGAAGCCCTTCCTCATCTCCTCGACCGCGAGTTCGTCGAGGGTGCGGAGTCGCCGGTTGCCGAGGTGGTCGATGTCGTCGACGTGGGCCCGCGGCCGCTTGGCCCGCAGGTCCATCATGTACCGGATGACCGCGAGGAAGTCCTCGCCCTGGATGTACTGCTCGCTCTCGTCGCGGACCTTGTAGATCGAGTCGTCCTCGAACTTCCGGTTGATGCGGAAGCGGCCCACGCGTCCCAGTCGGTAGCGGTTGTCGTCGAAGAACTTCTCGGTGAAGAGGGCCTTCGCCTTGTCGAGCTGCGGCGGGTTGCCGGGGCGGAGGCGGCCGTAGATCTTGAGCAGGGCCGCCTCGTGCTCGGTGACCTCGGCGAGGAAGTCGAGCCGTTCCTCCGCGAGGGTGTTGAGGATGAGCGGGTCGGACGCGTCGGTGATGACGCGGATGCTCTTGAGCTCGGAGGCCTGGATCGCCTCGAGGGCGTCGCGGATGGGCTTGCCGACCGTGCAGAGCTCCTCGCCGGTGTCCGTGTCGACGATGAGCTCGGCCGAGTAGTGCTCGGGCTTGAGCTTCTCGACCTTGACGTCCTTCACGTCGTAGAAGAGCTCGAGGATCTTGTCGGTCGAGGAGAAGTCGTCGTGGAGGGCGCGGAGGAAGGTCGTGGCGGCCAGCTTGGTCGACTGGTCGATCCGCATCGCCAGCACGTCCTTCTTGGTCACCTCCAGCTCGATCCACGAGCCTCGCTCGGGAATGATCCGGGCGCTGTGGAGCGGCCGGTCCCCGAAGCTGGAGGCGATCGAGAAGTCGACGCCGGGCGACCGGTGCAGCTGGCTGACGATGACCCGCTCGGCGCCGTTGACGATGAACTCGCCGCCGCCGGAGAAGTTGCTCGCCCGGGCGACCTCCCAGGGCAGGCGGACGCCCGCCATGATCGGGATCTCGCCGAGGTAGATGTCCTCCTCCGGGGTCTCGGCCACGCCGTCCCGATGGAAGCGGACCCGGACCCGGACCGGCATGCCGTAGGTCAGTCGGAGTTCGCGGCACTCGTCGGGGGTGTACCGGGGTTCGTCGAGCGAGTAGCTGACGTACTCGAGCCTCATCGAGCCGTCGTAGCTCTCGATCGGGAAGACCTCGCGGAGCAGGCCTTCCAGGCCGTACTCGCCACGGCGGTCCTCGATCGGCGTGTCGAGCTGGAGGAACCTCGCGTAGGCGTCACGCTGGACGCGGACGAGGTCGGGGATCCGGAGTCCGTCCTTCCGCTTGCTGAAGTCACGGGGCGTTCGGGTGGTCATCCAGTGGCGTCCTCGACTGGGCGGCACCTTGCGGTGCGTGGCAGACTTGTGCTGACGAAGGCCGGCGGCCTCGTCGGTGGGGTTCGGTGGAGGCGATGCCTCCAGCCGCCGGGATCAGGCCGCGTTCGCGGTGGCGTGCTTGCTCGCGGTCTCGACGAGCCGGTCGAAGGTCGCCGGGTCCTCGATCGCGATCTGGCTCAGCATCTTCCGATTCAGGAGGATGCCGGCCCGCTGCATGCCGTTGATGAACACGCTGTATCGCGTGCCCCGCATGCGGCAGGCCGCCGTGATCCGGGTGATCCAGAGTCGGCGGTAGTCGCGCTTGCGATTCCGTCGATCCCGATAGGCGAAGCGGCCGGCTCGCCAGAGGGCGACCTTGGCCTGCTGCTTGTGGCGGCTCTTCGTTCCGTAGTAACCGCGGGCATTCCGCAGAAGCCTGCGGCGGGCCTTGGTGCGGGCAGCGCCCTTGCGTACGCGTGGCATCGGTCTTTCCTTCGGACCTGGCGGTCGGGGTGCCTCGGCGGGGGCCTTCGAATGAAGACGCTTCCAACCCGACGGGCGAGTGCGGGGATCTTCTTGGTGGTCACCGAACCGGGGTCCGGTCACCTCGAACGGGCGGGTCTCAGGCCTCGGACTTCGCGGAGTCGTTCCGCGAATCGGCCTTCGACTGCTCCTGCGAGCGGAGCGGTCGGAACAGCAGCGTGCCGAACCGCTTCATGTCGCCCGAACGGGCGTACCGTGGACGGCGATAGCTGCGGACCTGTTCGCCGGTCTTGTTGCTCTTGATGTGACGACTGTTCGGGCGGCGGAAACGGATCTTGCCACTCTTGGTGATCTTGATCCGCTTGAGCAGACCCTTGTGCGACTTGCTCTTTGGCATTTCGGCAACCGGGGGGCGTGGGGTGGCTGGGCGTGACGGCGATCGAATCGAGGAGTATAGGGGTATCGCCGCTGGATTGGCAACTCGTGCCGGGATCTCCAAGGTTCTCGGACCTTCAAGCCTCCCGGTCCCCTCAAGGGGCCTCGGTGCTCGAGGCCCCGGCATCCGGCGGCCCTCAGTGGGCGAGGACGGCGTCGTCGAGGGAGGAGGGCTGGATCACGTCGTCCCCGTCGCCGGTGTAGCCGTCGTGGACCCAGATGGAGTCGCCGTCGCCGTCAACGTCGCCGTGCTCGGAGACCGCGACCCGGAGGTCGCTCAGGTCGAATCGCAGGATCACGACCCGGTCCAGGTGGTGGGAGGGGGACCCGTCGAGGTGGTCGCCCTCGTCCGTCTCGCCTCTCGCGAACGCCACGACGGGATTCGTGGTCGCGAGCAGCGGTTCGCCGGGGCCGTAGCTGCTCAAGCGGAAGGTCCTGATGGAGACCGGGACGCGGTAGGAGACGGGGCCGAGCGACGATTGCCAGGGATCCGAGACCCCGGGCAGGTCGAGAAGATGACGGCCCCATCGCCCCTTCACGGCGCAGGGCGGCTCGGAGGGGCTGTAGCCCAGCTCGTGGATGAGGCCCTCGTCGATCGGCAGCAGGTCGGTGCCGCTGGTGTTCCCGAAGTCGACGATGCCGGCACCGTAGGCCTGGAGCCGCTGCTTCGACCGGCTGATGTCGTTCTGGTCGTCGATCGTCTGGTAGAGCGGCCAGCCGATCCCGACCGCGAGGAGCATCGACGCGGCGACCGCGAAGAAGTCGGGAAGGCGGATGCCACGACCGGGGGTGCCGCGGCCGGCATCGATCGAGAAGCGTTCCTGGCGTTCCGATTCGTCCCTCGCGACCCGGGCGAGCGTCGCGTCGACGAGCTCCTCGGAGGCGGGTTCGACCGGATAGTCCTC
>JAYZBK010000028.1:0-2688 GCA_036339295.1 Planctomycetota bacterium | reverse complement strand
GGCCTTCCGCTCGATCGCCCCGAGCTTCGAGGGGGTGTGCGGGATCAGCTGCTCGATCTCGGCATCGAAGGACGCGAGCAGGTCGTTGACCGGCGTGACGTCGTGGCCGCCCATCGAGATGACCGACGTGGACGGGTACATCGTCGCTCGGACGAGCAGTTCATTGCGGAACTTGACCAGGATCCGGCCGGTGCCCACGAACGTCTCGCCGTCGTTCGCCATCGGAAGCACGAGGTCCTCGGTCTTCTTCTTGCGATAGACGCGGGCCGGACGGACGTGCTCGCTGCGCGTCGCCCGGGGATGGCGATCGAAGTCGATCTCCGGGAGTTCGAAGATGGTCGTCCCGGTCGAGTCGGCGGCCCGATCGGTTCCGACGAGGGTCGGGACGTTCGAGGTCGGGACGTTCGGGACGACACCCGTCTCCACCGACGCCAGGGTCGCGGTGGCGGTGAGGGTCGAGAGGCCGATGACGGCGAAGGGTCGCAGCATCATTCTTCTGGAGTCTCCGGATCTTGGGTCGATCGCGATCGAGATCGTCTGGGCGTGCAGGGATCACCCGGACGGTCGCCTCGTGCGAACGCGACCGGGTGGCGAACGGTCCCGGCCCGACTGGCGCCGGTTCGGGGTCCCGGGTTCCATCCCGGGAAGGGGTCCCATGAGCAGATACGCAGGACCCCGGAGTGTTCCGATGATACCCGGAAACTGAGTTCGAGGATGCGTCAGGGCGGCTTCCGAGGGGTTTCCGGAACCTTTCCAGCCCGCCCCGAAGCCCCGTGCCGAAGCCCCGTTCCGGAGCGGCTCGGGATCAGGGTCGGGTCACTCGGAGGTGGAGGGGAGCACGCGGCCGCCGATGTCCCGCCGGAAGAAGCCACCGGGGAGTTCGATCAGGTCCGCCGCCTCGTTCGCCAGGGCCTGGGCTCGTTCGAGGTCGGCTGCGAGGGCGGTGATGCCCAGCACCCGGCCGCCGTTGGAGACGAGCCGCCCCTCGTCGTCGGTCGTCGTCCCCGCGTGGAAGACCACGACCTCCTCGTCGTCGCCGCCGAGGGCCTCCGCGGCCTCGATCCCCTCGATCCGCTGGCCTTTCCGGACCGAGCCGGGGTAGCCCTCGGCGCAAAGGACGACGCAGCAGGCGGTCCGGGGGTCCGATTCCAGGCCCCGCTCGGAGGAGGCGAGGTCGTCGAGTCGACCCGCCGCGGTCGCCCAGAGCACCTCGAGGAGGTCGCCCCGGAGCCGCGTCATCAGGGGCTGGCACTCGGGATCGCCGAATCGGCAGTTGAACTCGAGCACCTTCGGGCCGTTCGCGGTCAGCATGAGACCGGCGTAGAGGACGCCCCGATAGGTGATCCCCTCGCGGCGAAGGGCGTCGATCGTGGGCACCAGCACGTCTCGTTCGATCTCCCGCATGACCTCGTCGGTCGCGAGGGGGGTGGGGCAGTAGGCCCCCATGCCGCCCGTGTTGGGCCCGACGTCCCCCTCGCCGACCTGCTTGTGGTCCTGGCAGGGGTCGAGGACCCAGATCGAGCGGCCGTCGACCAGGGCGAGCACGCTCATCTCCTGTCCGAGGAGCTTCTCCTCGATCACGATCGTGGTCCCGGCGTCCCCGAATTCCCCCCGTCCCGGGCGTTCGACGTCGGTGCCCATGATCCGCTCGACCGCGGCGACCGCCTCCTCGGGCGTGTCGCAGACGACCACGCCCTTGCCGGCGGCGAGCCCGCTGGCCTTCACCACGCAGCCCTCCTCGCGGGTCTCCGCGAAGGCGAGCGCCTGGTCGAGGCGGGTGAACGCCCGGCCCTCGGCGGTGGGGATCGATCCCGCCCGCATGATGTCCTTCGACCACGCCTTGTCCGCCTCGAGCCGGGCCGCATCCTTCGTCGGGCCGAAGACGACCCGGGACTCCGACGCCAGCTCGTCCGCCCAGCCCTCGGCAAGGGGGGCTTCCGGACCGATCACGACCAGGCCGATCCCTTCGCGGTCGCACCAGCGGTTGAGTCGGAAGAGCTCCCGGCCGGAGATGGGCTCGGGGCACCGGTGCCCGAGGGCCGCGAGGCCGGCGTTGGCGCCCGGGTCCACCCAGAGCCGGCCGAGCCGGGGCGACTGCTTGAGCCGCCAGGCGAGCGCATGCTCGCGGCCACCTCCGCCGATGAGGAGGACGTTGAGACGATCCGGACAGGGGCGACTGGACGACATGGGGGGCTCCTTGCCACTCGGGCGGGACGGAGTGTAGCGGGGGTTCCCGACCGGCCACGACCACGTTCGAGGCAGGCTCATGTGCTACATTTCCATGTCGTTCACGGCCACCCGGCCCTCGGTCAACCCGGTTCCCCTGGAGCCCACCATGGCGTTCGCATCCCTGCGGTCGATCCGTCCAAGCCTCTTCGCGATCCTCGGGTCGACGGTCCTCGTCGTCGGCGAGGGCGGTGCCCGCCCCGACGGCGCGGTCACCCGGGAGCTGAACGCCCGCATGACCTCGTCCGGCGTCCGGGCGGAGAACATGTCGTGGAGGGACCTCTTCGAGGCGTACCTCGACATGACCGACTGCCCGCGGGAGATCGGCCCGGACTTCGGGCAGGTCGACATCTGGCCCGGCATGGACGGGTGGGGCCCGATCGAGGACTGGGCCGAGCGGAACAAGGACGTGGCCCAGGCGCTGCAGGCGGCCACCGCGAAGACCATCATCGGGCTTCCCTA
>JAYZBK010000027.1:0-6084 GCA_036339295.1 Planctomycetota bacterium | reverse complement strand
GAGGCGGCCGCGAACGCCTGGGTGGCCTGGTCGAGGACGCGATTCGCTCGTTCGATGGTCGAGGCCAGGCCCGCGCCGTCGTCGCCGCCCATCTTGACCAGCTCGCGCAGCTCCTCGCCGAGGGCCTGGTAGGTCGCGGCGAGGGACCCGACCTCGGAGAAGCTGTCGGCGACCGGGCCCATGCGAAGATCGATCCCCGAGGCGAGGGCCTCCTCGAGGGAGAGGAACTCCCCGGCGAGGACCGGCGTCTCGCCGCTGGGGTAGAGCGCGCGGTCGGCGGAAGGGTCGAGGGAGACGATCGCGAGTCTCGTGCCGCCGCCGATCAGGGCCGCGTCGACGCGGACCTCGTGCTCGATCGGGATCCTCGCCCAGGAGTCGATCCGGCACTTGAAGAGCACCGGGAGTGCCTCCTCGATCTGCAGTTCCACCGAACCGATCGTTCCGATCGGGACCCCGTCGAGGGTGATCTGGCTGCCGTATCGGAGACCTCCGGCCCGATTGAAGCGAACCTCGAGGTCGACCGCGTCCCGGCCGTACTCTCGCAGCGAGCCGAAGGCGACCAGCATCAGCACCGTCGCCGCGGCCGCGAGGAGGGCGGCCAGTCCGATGATGGCGTCGCGGTATCGGTCCTTCATGAGCGGGTCGTTCCGTTCGTGGCGGGGGTCGACGGGAGCGTATCCGTTCCGTCCCCCCCGAGGGAGTCCGGGACGAACTCCCGGCCCTCGAGGAACGAGCGAAGGACCGGATCCTCGCTGGTTCGAAGCTCGTCGGGCGACCCTTCGATGCGGACCTTTCCTTCATGGAGCAGGACCATGCGGTCGGCGACCTGGAAGGCCGAGTCGAGATCGTGGGTGACCACCACGCTCGTGATCGCGAGATCGGCCTGCAGGCGCACGATGAGATCGTTGATGACGTTCGCACGGATGGGGTCGAGCCCGGTCGTCGGTTCGTCGTAGAGGACCACTTCCGGCTCCAGGACGATCGCCCGGGCGAGGCCGACCCGCTTCCGCATGCCGCCCGAGAGTTCGGCCGGCATTCGATCGAGCGCGTCCTCGAGTCCGACCCGCGCGAGGGTGGTCCGGACGCGGTCCTCGAGATCGGGGCCCGCCTGCCCGGTCTCCCGCAGCGGAAAGGCGACGTTCTCCCGCACCGTCAGGCTGTCGAAGAGGGCCGCCTGCTGGAAGAGGAAACCGATCCTGCGACGGATGGGCACCAGCTCACGTTCGTTCAGCTCGTCGATTCGTTCGCCGTGGAACCGGATCTCGCCCTCGTCGGGCCGGAGGAGGCCGACGAGGTGCTTGAGCATCACGCTCTTCCCGCAGCCGCTCGGGCCCATGACGACCAACGCCCGTCCGGAGGGGATCGCGAGATCGACGCCCTGGAGCACCGGTTGGCCCCGGAACGCCTTTCTCAGGCCTCGGAGCTCGATGATGGGATCGGCCTCGGAACGGCCGTCGGCTGGCGACATCGACGTATCATCGCCGTTGGAGGCCGGATTGCCAATGCCACGCGGAGCAGATCCCGAATCCCGACCGCTCGGCTGCGACGTCGAGGGGACCATCGTCCACCGGGGCCCCGTGTTCTCGGTTCGCCGAATCGACTACGTCGACGCGGGCGGGGCCGAGGTCCGGAAGGAGCACATCGTCCACCCCGGCGCGGTCACCGTCGTTCCGGAGGAACCGGACGGTTCGATCCTCATGGTGAAGGTCGGGAGGATCGCGGTCCGGCGCTTCCTGCTCGAGTTCTGCGCCGGGAAGCTCGAGCCCGGCGAGGCACCGGAGGCGGCGGCACGTCGCGAGCTCGAGGAGGAGGTCGGGCGGACGTCGGGGAACTGCCGACCGATCGGTCGGTATCTCACGTCGCCCGGTTGCTCCGACGAGTGGATGCACGCCTTCCACGCCAGCGGATTGACCGGGACCGCTCCCCGCCTCGAGCCCGGTGAGGAGATCGAGGTCGTGCGCCTGCAGCCGGAGGAGATCGACGAGGCCATCCGGTCCGGCCGCATCGTGGACGGGAAGACGATCACCGCCTGGCATCTCTTCCGCCAGGCTTCCTCGCACCCCGGACGGGGCCTTGCCTCTCTCCCGGGTCCTCCGGCGTGAGGGACCAGCCCGACGATCTCGAATCGCTCGTCGCCTCCGGGAGGGAGATCCCGCGGCTCGACCAACCGTTGAGCTGGTCGGTTCCGCTCTTCCGATTCGGGTCGACCACCTTTCGAATCCATGCCGTCTTCCTCGCCTTGATCGTGGTGGTCCTGATCCGGGCGGCCTGGCGGACCGGCGACAACACGTTCCCGTTCGGACCGTGGCTCGCGGGAGTCATGCTCGCCTCGCTGCTCGTGGTGGTCTTCATCCACGAGGTGGCGACGCTCGTCGCCTGCCGTCGTCTCGGCGGCGACATGCCCGAGATCGTCCTCCAGCCGCTCGGGGGTCTCGACGAGGGCGTGCTCCCCGCGGGCTGGAGGCGGCAGGCGATCGTCGGGATCGCCGGGCCGGCCAGCTGCCTGGCGATCTCGATCCTGGCCCTGGCCGCCCTGGCGATCTTCTCCTCGGGGGATGCCTGGCCGACCCCGTGGAACGCATCGGGTCGATTCTCGCCCACCCTCGCGGGATCCTCCTGGCTCGAGGCGGTCTTCCTCGCCGGGCAGGTGTCGCTCGTCGTCGGGGCCGTCGGGCTGCTGCCCATGCCCCCGTTCCGAGGCAGGCTTCTCCTCGAGGCGATCCTCCAGCCGCGGGTGGGACGACGAGCGGCGGGCAGGCTCGGCTTCCGGATCGGGGTCGCGACCTGCGTGCTCGTCCTGGTCGCCGGGGTGCTCACGATGTCCCTCCCGGTGGTCCTCGTCTCGATCCTCGGTGCCGCGGCGCTGCAACGCCAGCACGCTCGAATGGACCGGAGATTCGTCCTCGGGGTCGCTCCGTCGGTCCTGCAGCAGCCGGGGGAGGTGGTCACCCCGAGAACCCCGCCCGAGCCCCTCGAGCCGGACGGGACGTTCGAGGATCCGTCGGCCGACGAGCCGGATGTCTCGACCGAGGGGGAGTTGGATCGCATCCTCGAGAAGATCTCCCTCGGCGGGATCGATTCCCTCGACGACCGCGAGCGAGCGTTGCTCGAGCAGGCCACGAGACGTCGCCGAGAGGACCGATGAGGCTCTCGGAAGGATAGACTTCGCCCCCATGGGCATTCACGATCGAGACTACGCGCGGCCGTCGGGTGGGGGCTTCCCATCCTCCGCGGGCGTGGGCGGACGGGGCGGGGGCTGGCGTTCCTGGAGCGTCAACACCTGGCTGATCGTGATCTGCGTGGCCGTCTTCATGATCGACGCGTTCATGCCCCGCATGATGTCGGGGGTCCGCACGGTCCCGGTGGTCCAGAAGAACCTGGCGGTCCCCGTCATGCCCGGGAAGCCGGACATCACCGACTTCGTTCTCGTCGACGCCCCCGAGGACGCCCGTCTCGACGACGTCGATCGGTCCAAGCTGAGGTGGAACACGCTGGGGCAGATCCTCGAGCAGGGGCGAAGGGTCTTCATCGAGATCCCGACCGAGACCGGATCGATCTACGAGCCGATCGCCCTGCGAAAGGGCGCGCCGCTTCCCCTCCGAATCTTCGTCCCGACGGGGATCCCCGCCGAGGGTGGGGAGGGGCAGGGGATCTTCGGGACGGTTCCGATCCTCGGGCCGGATGGCAAGCCCCAGGTCGACGCGAACGGCGCCGCCAAGGGAGAGCCCGTGTTCCTCCTCGCGGAACAGGTGGTCGGCGGACCCGGCTTCGTCTACGGCTACTTCTCGACCGATCGCGCGCTGATCGGCTTCAGCGACGATGGTGGCATCCACGGGTTCGAGGTCTGGCGGTTCATCACCTTCCAGTTCCTCCACGCGAACCTCGGCCACCTGCTCTTCAACATGCTGGGCCTGTTCTTCTTCGGCTCGCTCGTGGAGCAGTACCTGGGTTCGAAGCGGTACCTCGCCTTCTACCTGATCTGCGGGATCATGGGCGCCTTCGCGTACCTCGTGCTGAACCTCGCGGGCTGGAGCGTCTTCAGCCTGACCGGTCGCGAGGTCCCCGGACTGCTCGTGAACGATCCGGGAACGCCGCTCGTCGGGGCGAGCGCCGGCGTCTTCGGCGTGGTCGTCGCGAGCGCGTTCCTCGTGCCCAACGCTCGCGTGCTGCTGTTCTTCGTGATCCCGATGCGCCTGGCGACGCTCGCGTACGGGCTCGTCATCGTGGCCCTGCTCTCCGTGTTCTTCGGATCGACCAACGCCGGGGGCGAGGCCGCCCACATCGGAGGCGCGATCGCCGGTTTCTGGCTGATCCGACGCCCGAACCTGCTCCACGGGTTCTTCGACTTCCTCGGTCGCTACGACCCCACCAGCCGGAGCGGCGCCGCTCGTCGCGCCGGCCTGGCGCGGGAGCGGGGGCTGATGGCCGACAGCGAGATCGATCGGATCCTCGCGAAGATCCACGAGCATGGCCTGCAGAGCCTCACCGCCAAGGAGAAGCGACTCCTTCGCGAGGCGTCGCGACGTTGAGCGGCACGAAGGGCGAACCGAAGGCCGGGGACTGGAACGACCATGGGCCGCTGCGGTTCCGGGTCGAAGCCCGCTGCGAGTCCAATCACGCCCGCCTGGGGCGGGTGGAGACCCCGCACGGAGGCTTCTCCACACCGGCCTTCATGCCCGTCGCGACCGCGGCCGCGATGAAGGGCGTGCTCCCGGGCCAGGTGTCGGAGCTCGGGGCCGAGATCATCCTGAACAACGCCTACCACCTGATGCTCCGGCCCGGGATCGATCGCCTGCGGTCGTTCGGGGGGACCCACCGGTTCATGCGATGGGACGGACCGGTCCTCACCGATTCGGGCGGGTACCAGGCGTTCTCGATGTCCGACATCAATGCGATCGACGACGACGGCGTGACGTTCCGTTCCTTCGTGGACGGCTCGAAGGTGCACATGGGGCCCGAATCGTCGATGGAGGTGCAGAACGCCATCGGGGCGGACATCATCATGGCCTTCGACGACTGCCCGCCCTCGCCTCACGCCCGTCACGGGAAGGGGAGTCCCCGGGCCAAGCTGCCGGCCCCCGCGGACTGGCAGGCCCGGCTCGACGAGGCCCACGACCGGACGATCCGCTGGCTCGATCGGTGCGTGAAGGCCCACGCCCGACCGACGGACCAGGCCCTCTTCGGGATCGTCCAGGGCGGGACGGATCTCGACCGAAGGGACGCCAGCGTCGACGCCATCTGCGGGTTCGACCTGCCGGGGTTCGCCATCGGCGGGGTGGCGGTGGGCGAGGGAGCGGGCCTGATCCGATCGGTGGTCGAGCACACGGCCCCCAGGCTTCCCGAGGACCGTCCCCGGTACCTGATGGGGGTGGGCTACGAGCGGGACATCGTCATGGCGGTCGCGGCGGGGATCGACATGTTCGACTGCGTCCTGCCGACCCGAAACGGGCGCATGGCGTCCGTGTTCACCCGAAACGGGCCCCTGCGGCTCCGCCACGCCCGATTTCGGGACGACGAGGCTCCGATCGACGATCAGTGCGACTGCCCCGCCTGTGCGGGGGGCTTCAGCCGGGCCTACCTGCGTCATTGCTTCCAGGCGGACGAGATGGTGGGGCCGATCCTGTGCAGCCTCCACAACCTCAGGCACTTCCAAAGCCTGCTGCTGGACATCCGAACCGCCATCCGGGACAATGCCTGGTCTTCGCTCGCCGGCCGTTGGCCGGTCCTCCAGGCCGGTGCCGACGCCCCGGTCGATTGATCGAACACGAGCCGTCGGCATGCCGCCGCGGCCCTCGGGAATCAGATGCTCCAGCTTCCAGCGATCCAGGACCTCACCGCCTCGCCGTTCATCGCCCAGGCCGCCGACGGTCCGGCGATGGCCGGGCAGGGCACCGCTTCGGGCACCCCCGCGACCGGGGCGGAGGGCCAGCCGGCCGCCGCCGGTGGCGACTTCATCTTCCTTCTGATCGTCCCCCTGATCCTCGTCATGATCATGATGAGCATCTTCGGGCAGCGGAAGGAGAAGAAGCGTCGCGACGCCCTCTACAACAGCATGAAGAAGCACGACCGGGTGCGGACGATCGG